>JAGQWV010000169.1 GCA_020437045.1 Saprospiraceae bacterium
CTAAATTTGAGCAAAGATAAACGAATTTCGTAGATGATTTATGTAGATTCTTTTGACACACCCTTAGGGCGAATGCAAGTTGGAGCTACAGAAGATGCTATATTTATGCTGGAATTTGAAGACAACAATCTACACGAATTATCACGACCTGACATCGCAAAACATTTTCAAGATGACATTGTACAGCAAGAAAATGCACCTATCCAACTCGTAAAAAAGCAAATCAATGAATACTTCAATAGCAGTAGAAAACAATTCGATGTACCATTGCATTTTTGGGGCACCATATTTCAAGTCAAAGTGTGGCAGTCCTTGATGGATATACCTTTTGGTTCCACAGTTTCATACAGCCATCAGTCTAAAGTTCTAGGAGATGTGAAAGCCATTAGAGCAGTGGCTTCCGCCAATGGTAAAAACAAGATTGCTATCATCGTACCTTGCCACAGGGTAATAGGTAGTGATGGAGCACTTACAGGTTATGCAGGAGGATTTGGTCGAAAAAAATGGTTGCTTGATTTCGAAAATCCACATAAACAGCTATCCATATTTTGAAATCCAAATGATTTATTGGCGATAAAATGCACTTTTAGGTCGTTTTTCATGATATGTAGTAAGAACTTTTAAAAACCAATTGTTTGGTGTAAGACGATGGAAAAAATTACTACCTTTGCAGGAAATTTTATTCCAAAATGTTTGAAAATTTAACCGAAAAGCTGGATTTCGCCCTTAAAAATCTCAAAGGAGAAGGCAAACTTACAGAACTGAATGTTGCAAATTCTATCAAAGAAATTAGAAGGGCATTAGTAGCAGCTGACGTCAACTATAAAATTGCAAAGGAATTTACGGACAAGGTCAAGGATAAAGCCTTGGGCACAGAAAATGTCCTCTCATCTGTAAAACCGGGTGAACTCATGGTGAAAATTGTCATGGATGAGATGACAGAACTCATGGGCGGACAATCCGTTGGTATCAATGTCAAGGGCAATCCAGGCATCGTGCTCATTTCTGGTTTACAAGGTTCCGGTAAAACAACTTTCTCAGGTAAACTCGCATTGTATCTGAAGGATAAAAAAGGAAAACGACCATTACTTGTGGCATGTGATGTCTATCGACCTGCCGCCGTTGATCAATTGACCGTCTTGGCAGATCAAATTGGGGTTAAAATTTATAAAGAACCTGAAAACAATGATCCTGTAGCCATAGCAAAAAATGCAGTGGCTTTCGCCAAAGCCAATAGCCATGACGTCGTCATAGTGGATACAGCCGGACGCCTTTCTGTAGATGAAGGTATGATGCAAGAAATAGAGAACATCAAGAACGGCATTCAGCCCACAGAGACGTTATTTGTGGTGGACTCGATGACAGGTCAAGATGCCGTCAACACCGCAGCAATTTTCAACGAACGCCTCAACTTTGATGGTGTTGTGCTCACAAAATTGGATGGAGATACACGCGGTGGTGCTGCTCTTTCTATCAAATATTCCGTAGGAAAACCAATAAAATTTGTTTCTTCCGGCGAGAAGTTGGATACCTTGGAAGTGTTCTATCCTGATAGGATGGCACAAAGGATTTTGGGCATGGGAGACATCGTTTCTTTCGTTGAAAAAGCCCAAGAACAATTTGACGAAAAAGAAGCAGAAAGGCTTGAAAAGAAAATCAAAAGGAATAAATTTGATTTCAATGATTTTTTGAGTCAGATGAATCAAATTAAAAAAATGGGCGACATCAAATCATTGATGAACATGATACCCGGAATGGGAAAACTTACTAAGGATGTGGACATTGACAATAACGCTTTTAGCAAGGTGGAATCCATCATCTTCTCCATGACTCCAAAAGAAAGAACCAATCCCGAACTGCTCAATATGTCACGTAAAAAACGTATCGCTGCGGGTAGTGGAAAGACCATCCATGAAGTCAATATGTTTATCAAACAATTTGATCAAATGCGAAAAATGATGCATATGATGAGTAAAGGCAAATTTAATGATGTGATGGGTGGCGGTGGAGGTATGCCACGTCCCAACTAGGAACTTTTTTATACGTTGTAACGTGATGATGATATACCAGAAACTTACTCTGGCATAGCTTTAGCAAAATGTATGTTAAATTATACTAAGTTCATCAACTTGCCGGTTACATATTAAATTGAATTATCTTTTATATATCCACAGATCATGAATTATAAAGTATTGACCATACTCTTTGTATTTGTATTGGGTGCATGTACGCCAAAGATGGCAGTGCAAACCAGCAAATCTCCCTCCCCAGATGCCCAAAAAGAGATGATGTCCTCGGATTCTCAACCGAAACTCGGACCGGCACCAATGCCGGAAAAAGCTCCTGAAGACTCAGCGCAGCAAGGTCAGATCGCTGAAATGGAACAGGCCTTGCAACAGGCTATTCCTATGGATCCCAGAGTACGTATGGGAACCTTGGCCAATGGCATGCACTACTATATTCAGCATAATGAAAAACCAGAACATAGGGCCGAATTGAGACTTGCTGTAGCGGCAGGATCTATCAATGAAGATGACGATCAGTTAGGATTGGCTCATTTTGTCGAGCATATGGCCTTTAATGGCACCAAAAATTTTGAAAAGAGTGAGTTGGTTGACTATCTCCAATCGGTAGGGACCAAGTTTGGACCTGATCTCAATGCTTACACGAGTTTTGATGAGACGGTTTATATGCTGCAGGTTAGGACCGACTCACAGGCTCTTTTTGATAAGGGGCTTCTAATTTTGGAAGACTGGGCACACGAAGTAAGTTTCGAAGACGAGGAAATTGACAAAGAAAGAGGTGTAGTGGAATCAGAACTTCGATCTGGTCTGAGTGCTGATGAACGGATGAGAAATGAATATCTACCGGTGATCTTCTATGAGTCAAAGTATGCCAAAAGGCTGCCAATCGGGACTCGGGAGATCATTAATGGAGCTTCCTATGATGCTTTAAAGCGCTTCTATCGTGATTGGTACCGACCTGATCTAATGGCTGTAGTCGTTGTTGGGGATATCGACCCCAATGAGGTAGAGTCAGTGATCAAAGATCGATTCGGAAAAATTGCTAATCCAGATCAACCTCGTGAAAGGGAAAAATTTGGTTTTCCAGATCATAAAGAAACACTGGTCTCGATTACAAAGGATGAAGAAGCGACTTTTACCACTGCGCGGGTGATGTACAAACATGATCATAAAGCTGTCACCGATTTGGCTGATTATCGACAATCGCTCATACAAAGCCTTTACAACAGGATGTTGAATAACCGCCTTGACGAACTTCGGCGAAAGGCGGATCCACCTTTCCTGTTTGGATACTCTGGCTATGGCAGGGAAGTGGGCGATCTTGATTCCTACACAGCCTATGTAAGCACAGGTGAAGGGGAAGTTATGAAGGGACTGGAAGCTGTACTTCGGGAAAACAGGCGGGTAAATCTTCACGGATTCACCGAAACCGAAATGGAAAGAACAAAGATCGAAATGCTCAGCGAATTGGAGACCAGTGCAAAAGAAGAAAATAAGATGGAGTCTGGAAGCCTGGCGATGCGTTATGTATATAATTTTCTAAATGATAATCCAGTGCCCAGTCCAACGCAAAGGCTTCAGTTGGGACAGGCACTACTACCTACCATTTCTTTAGAGGAGGTAAACCGTATCGCTGATCAATGGATCACCGATGGCAGCGACAGGGTAATTGTCATCACGGGTCCTGACAAAGAAAATGTTCCTTTACCGACCCGGGAAGATATTTTTGCGCTCGTAGATAAGGTGGATGAGGAAAATATTGATCCCTACGTTGATGAAGTCAGTAACGTTCCTTTATTATCCGAAATGCCTACAGCTGGTTCGATAGTCAGTGAGCATAAAATAGATGAGGTTGGGATCACCGAATGGACGTTGTCAAATGGAGTAAAAGTTATTCTTAAACCTACGGACTTTCAGAATGACGAAATTAGTTTTACTGCATTTAGTCCGGGGGGTACCTCGATATATCCCGATGATGAGTATCGGTCAGCATCCATGGCGTCCTACATCACTAGTCAAAGTGGTATTGCTGATTTCAGTTTGGTGCAGTTAGAAAAGATGCTGGCAGGAAAACAGGTCCAGGTGGGACCCTATATCGGAGAGCTGGAAGAGGGACTTCAGGGATTTAGTACCATTAAGGATCAAGAATCCATGTTTCAATTGATTTACCTCTATTTTACCGATCCACGGACGGACCCGGAGACCTATGAATCACTTATCACGCGTCAGAAACAAATTCTGCAAAATATACATGTTAATCCCAATTACTATTTCCGCGATAAGGTAAACGAAGTAAAATATCACAACCATCTTCGAAGAGGCATTCCGACCGTCGAAGATATGGATCAGGTCTCATTGGATCAGATCACCCAAGTTTATGATGATCGTTTTGCAGATGCCTCTGATTTTACTTTCGTTTTTGTCGGTAATTTCACTACAGAAAGTATTCGTCCCTGGGTAGAGGAGTACCTTGCATCCTTACCTTCCCTGGATCGAAAAGAAACCTGGAAGGACGTCGGAGCTGATATTTCAGAAGGAAAGGTCAATGAGCGTTTTTCTTATGGACAGGCCCCAAAGGCTCAAATCGAAATGACATGGTCTGGTGATTTTGACTGGGATGACAAAGCAGCACGATATTATTTTGGATCATTATTGGATGTACTACGTAACAAATTGCGGGAATCGATGCGTGAAGATCAGGGAGGGGTATATGGCGTAGGCGTAAGTGGATCTCCCTCCAAATATCCCAAGGAAAAGTATAGTGTCACCGTGTCTTTCAATGCTGAACCAGATATGGTCGATACGTTGATAGAAACGGCAAAACATGATATCCTAGAAGTCATGAAAAAGGGACCGACCGAGGAGGACCTGGTCAAGGTACGCGAGGTGCAGCGCCAAGAACGGATCAAGAATCTTAAGGAAAATAGCTTCTGGGTAAATTCCCTAAAGTCATATTATCAATATGGTTTAGATCCGGAACAAATCCTGATGAAAAATTTCGAGCCCTATGTAAAAGGTTTGAAACCTGAGGATGTCCAGATGATGGCAAATAAAGTATTTGATACGGACAATTATCTGGAAATTGTCATGATGCCAGGAGATAAAATCAAAGAATAGCAACGGAAGAAAATATTTCCATTAAAGGGGCTCCCAACCAGGAGCTCCTTTTTAATTATGCTTTAGTTTTCTTACGATGGAGCAGCAATCTTCCCCGGCGATATTTCCTAAGATCTTCATATTCCTGCCAATGACCACTGAGTATCATTTCACCTCCTTCGTATTTGCACAGAAATTGTAATCTGCTAAAGGTATTTCCTTGCTGCACTTTTTCCAATGGATCTGCCACGTCAGCCAGATAAAGAGATTGATCGCCGTAGAAGTATCCCTCTAACTCAATCACCTGTTTTTCACCATTACGATCATGAATAGCAACTCCTCGTATATATCCTCGCCCGCTTTTACCGGGTTGCAGGTCGAGGTTGAAAATATAGTTACCCCGGGGCGTACTCATTTTACCTTGCCACGAACCGAAAATCTGGCCTTGAGACCAGCATAAGAAAGGAAGCCAAACTAGCAAGAGAGGAAGTATTAAAGTGCGCATTGACCGAAAATACTAATAGAATAAGAATTTGCCAAAAGCCTAATAAAAATTATATGTTAATGTTTCACTATAAATTTTACGTATTTGCGCTCGTAGCCATGTTGTGCAATGGCCGTATAAAAGCCTTCCGGCACCCTTTCCAGATCAAGAATGGCTCCAGTTTTACAATCCAAATCCATCACTCTTCTTCCTGATAAATCTGTCAATGTAAATATGGTATTTCCAAGCTCCCAAGCATCGGGCAAGTTAACCCTGGCGAAGTTACTAGCAGGATTAGGAAAAATTTGAAAGGTGGAATTATTTAATTCGCCAACAGCGGTAATTAATTCTTGGTTTTCACAATTACATGATGAATCATTCCATGTATATCCATCCTTGCATAGGGGAGGATAGGTAGGTGGAGCAATAACTGTCTCATAAGTAAATGAAGTATCTTGCGCACCGACTTGAACATTTTGGACGGTGACGGAGAACGTCTGATCGAAGGAAGCAAATTTATCGATCGCACCTGGGGTAATTTCCCATACAAGGGTATTATCGCCAAAACCATTTTTGAGGGGTAGAATCACCAGATCAACTTGCTCTCCCGACTCATCTTGTACGGCTACAGATGATCGGCTAAAATCAGCACCTGGATAGGAAATCGACCATCGGTCGGGGAGAAGTGGTGCGGGGAAATAACCAGCGGAGGGGTAGGCGACGAAACCCAATCCATCCGGCTTCGGAATTTTATTGTGGATCACATACAAGGCAAAAGCTCTGTTGGTAGATCCCATTCCAAAATCTTTAGCCCGACTATATAGGATCCACCGTCGATGGCCTACCGCCGTATTATTCTCACCAGGATCAAACATAAACAAATTGATGGCCTCCGTGCTATGTGCTCCCAAAGCCAGGTTAGATTTGCTCGCGGCTGTTTTACCCTCAGAGGAAAAACAGCTCCAATTCTCATCAGGGTCATGACTTAATTGATTATTGCTGTGCATCATAAGTGCCGCTTTCTGGCACATATTGGTAAGGTCATCATCCATCCCAATGCTCGTTGGGAGGTGTACCAGTTGTCGAAAGTAATTGATTCGCTCCAGCGTCTTCTTACGGGCATCAGCCGAAATATTTCCGGCAATACATTGATTTACATCACCGTCCCAGCCTAAATTTGAATTAAGTACTTGTGTCCCCAAAAAATATTGCTCATAATCTTCCACCATAAGTTTGCGCTCGCATTGCGCATTCAAGGACATATACAGGCTGAATAAAAGGCACAGAAGTGCCATAAATTTCATGGTGTTTTGCTGGACTCGATTCATAAATGAGCAATTTTACTGCCGGTATGACAGCATAGTCTCATTTCAAAACAAAAATCTATATTAAATCAACAGTGAGATTTCAAAAACCATGCTAAACTACGAGAGTATTAACTTTTGGTTTTACGCATCGATTCCAATTGATCCCACATATCATCGCTAATGTGGCGGAAATCATTAAATTGACCACCATTCTCCAGCCATTCACCACCATCAATGGTAACCACTTCGCCATTGATATAATTTGCATAGTCCGACATTAAATAGGCAGCCAGGTTACTCAATTCTTGTTTATCACCGACTCTCTGCATAGGGATTCGCTCTGATGGATCAAACATAGCTCTAACCGATTCGGGAAAAAGACGGTCCCAGGCACCTTTGGTCGGGAAAGGCCCTGGTGCTATGGCATTGAGTCTGATCTTATATTTTCTGCCCCATTCCACGGCGAGGGATCTGGTCAATGCCAATACACCTGCTTTAGCACAAGCACTTGGTACGGTATAACCGGTTCCGGTCCAGGCATAGGTTGTGATAATACTTAATACGTTTCCGGGTATTTTATGTTCGATCCAATATTTACCCAGGGCAAGCGTATAATTAATTGTTCCTTGCAATACTATACCGATCACCGATTCGAAAGCACGATGCGATAATCGCTCGGTTGGCGATACAAAGTTACCTGCGGCATTGTTGATCAAGCCATCGATTTTACCAAATGCTTTCAATGATTGATCAATCACATCGGTTATGGCATCGTGATCTCTCACATCCGCTGCCACGGCCAGCACTTTATTTCCGGTGATAGAGGTAATTTCCGCAGCAACTTCTTTTAAAAGATCTTCTCTGCGACTTGAAATGATGACATTAGCACCCAATTGAGAAAAATAGGTGGCCATAGCTTTACCCAGACCACTACCACCTCCGGTGATTAATAAAGTCTTGTCCGCAAAAATGGGACTTGCAAACATCGGTTCAGTAAAATTCATAGTATCATCAACTCTGTAGCACTTCGACGAGAAGAGCCTTTAGTTCATTAAGTTTTAGCATACATTCTATCGGGGTCATACTATTGACATCCAGGTTGCTCAGATCCTCTTTAATTTTCATGGCAATCGGATCATTTTGCTCAAAAATGTTTAACTGAACTTCCTGTGGAACTTTAGCCAGGGTTTCTTTTAAAAGCTCTTTTCTAGCTTGTTCATTGGAGGTCAGACTCTTTTTCTCTAATTGATGTAGTAGGGTAGAAGCCCGTTTAATAATGGACATGGGCATTCCTGCCATTCTAGCCACGTGTATTCCAAAGCTGTGTTCACTACCACCAGGTTCTAGTTTGCGCAAGAAAATCACTTTTTGATCCGCTTCATGGGTTGACACATGAAAATTCTTTATCCGGTCAAAGCGATCGGCTAATTCATTCAATTCATGGTAATGGGTGGCAAAAAGCGTTTTAGGAGTAGCCAGTTGATTTTCGTGTAGATATTCGGCAATGGACCAGGCAATAGAAATACCATCATATGTACTCGTACCACGGCCAATTTCATCTAACAGAATTAAACTCCGGTCGGAGATATTATTCATTATACTGGCGGTCTCATTCATCTCGACCATAAAGGTAGACTCTCCGGAAGATATATTATCGGAAGCACCTACCCGGGTAAAGATTTTATCAATGATTCCAATGTTGGCACTTTCCGCAGGCACAAATGAACCAATTTGAGCCAGGATACAGATGAGAGCTGTTTGACGCAGCAGGGCTGACTTACCCGACATATTTGGACCAGTAATCATTATAATTTGCGTATCCAAATTATCTAAATGGATGTCGTTCGGCACATAGTGCTCACCCGGTTCCATTTGTGATTCGATGACGGGATGTCGACCTGCTTTGATTTGAATAGCATATCCATCATTAATTTCGGGTCGATGATATCCGAATTTTCGGGCAATGATGGAAAAGGAGAGAAGACAATCCAATTTGGCTAATTGGTGAGCATCATATTGAATGGGCTGGATGTAGTCTAATGCTTCCAGCAATAGCTCTTCAAACAGCTTTGTCTCCAATTCTTTAGCCTTCTCTTCCGCATTAAGGATCTTTGTCTCTAAAGCTTTCAACTCTTCGGTAATGTACCTTTCTGCACCGGTCAAAGTTTGTTTTCTGATCCAGTTTTCGGGTACTAATCCTTGGTTCTTATATTTATTCGTTACTTCCAAATAATATCCAAAAACACTGTTGAAGCCAATTTTTAAATTGGTGATTCCTGTTTTTTCGGCTTCCCCTTGTTGGATTTCCAATAACAGATCTTTGCTGTGGCTAATGATGTATCGGTATTCATCTAACTCCTCTGATACACCATCCAGGATAACCTCTCCCTTTTGGATGTTGACCGGTGGATTTTCTACCAGTTTAATCTCAATACTGTTTTTTAACTCGGTGCAGGGGTGCATCCCTTCACCAATTCGTCTAAGGAGTTTATCGTCCAGATTGCTTAAGATCTCTTGGACCTCCGGGATGATGTGCAAGGCCTTGGACAATTGCAGTAAATCCCGTGGATTGGCTTTTGCCAAAGAAATCTTGCTAATCAATCGCTCCAAATCACCTGTTTTCTTTATCAATCCAGTGAGAGTGGTTGCAATTTGTTCTTCCAGATGTAGTTTTTCGACTCCATTCAGTCGTTCATCAATGGCTTGTTTACTCTTCAATGGTAGGAGCAGCCACTTTTTTAAGAGTCGACTCCCCATGGGTGAAACGGTATGATCGATTACATCAATCATTGATACTCCACTGGGGTGATTAGAACTGAGTAGCTCCAGGTTACGTATGGTAAATTTGTCCATCCAGACATAGTCATCGGGGATGATTCGCTGGATCATTCGAATATGGGGTACTTTATTATTCTCCGTCATTCCCAGATATTGAAGAATGGCACCGCCTGCAATTTGGCCGTGCTCCAGGTCTTCAATTCCGAAGCCTTTCAGGGAGTGAAGGTCAAAATGACTTAGTAATTTCTCCCGGGCAAAATCCTTTGTAAATATCCATTCATCCAGGGAGTAGGTGAAATATTGATCGTTAAACTGTTTTTGTATCCACTTCTTCTTGTCTTTGCCAAAGATGATCTCTGAAGGGGGAAAGCTCTGAAACAGCTTTTCTACATAACCTATATCTCCCTCAGACATGAAAAACTCACCTGTTGACAAATCCAGGAAAGACACACCAGCATGATGATCTCCTGTCAAATGAATAGCTGCCAGAAAATTGTTGCGATCATGGTCCAGCAGATTGTCATCAGCTACAATACCTGGTGTTACAATTTCGGTTACTCCTCGTTTGACAATCTTTTTTTCCTTGCTGGGTTTTTCCAGTTGCTCACAGATAGCCACCCGGTATCCTGCCTTGACCAGGCGGGGTAAGTACATGTCCAGGGAGTGGTAGGGAAATCCTGCCAATTCCACATCACTTCCTCCATTATTCCTGCTCGTTAATACGATACCTAAAATCTTGGATGTGGTTATGGCATCTTCTCCAAAGGTCTCATAAAAGTCACCGACCCGGAAAAGAAGAATGGTCAGGGGGTACTTCTGCTTAACTTTAAAATATTGCTCCATCAATGGAGTCACCTTACCAGACTTCTTACTTTTACCTGCCACCTTGAGTAATTTATCCCCACAAAGATAAATTTATATTATATGAATATGAAATATATGAAGCCTGGTCGACGGGAAAGTAAGAATGACTCAGTCTGTATCTTCTCCCATCAGGTCTATACGGTCTTCAAGAATCCGTAATTTGATCTCACAGACTTTGACCAGATCTTTGCTTTCTTCAATTATTGACTCCAGATTATCAATTGATATTTGTCCGTTCTCTAGTAATGCGGCAATTTCTCCCAAACGCTGCATAGCCTGCGAGTAAGAGATTTCTGAAAACTGATTCT
>JAGQWV010000170.1 GCA_020437045.1 Saprospiraceae bacterium
TAGTAATTGTGGAAATGCTGCACTAATGCTTTACGGTAGGAAATTCGGGCTAAAATTTAGTAAAACGCAACGGACAGGATGCTTTAGACAGGCCATCTAATTTCCTGAATCGCAACGTTTAAAAAGTGGGAAAGATGCGGAAATGACGGTTAATGAAAACGGGGAGTGACAGTGTTTTCTGACGAAACAAAAATGCACGAAGATTTTGTATCTTTTGGCCGAAAGCTTGACTAACAATTTGTTTTTTCTTTGTCCGGTGCCATGTTTATATATTAATCTCTCGTATGGGACGATCAGGATAGAAGAAAAGTGACCCTATCCAAGGGGAGCCTCTTAAAACCAACTAAAACATTGCCATAATGAACAGAGAACAGACCGACAGGGATGATAGGAAACCATCTGCCGAGCCACCGTATGAACTGTTAGACCTAAGTCTTACAGGAGTAAAAAAATGGGCTGCTGGGGTGCCGGCAGTATTTTACTCCATAAAAAATCTGATCCAGGAGAAGACGTTGTTCCGGGGAGGGAAAGCCCTTTTAAAGATGAATCAGTTTGATGGTTTTGACTGCCCGAGTTGTGCCTGGCCTGACCCGGATGATGATCGCTCACCCATTGCTGAATATTGTGAAAATGGAGCAAAAGCATTAGCTGAAGAAGCCACTACCAAAAAAGTCACTGCTCAATTTTTTAAAGAGCATTCGGTCTATGATCTTTCATTGCTTTCCGACTATGCTATTGGGCATTTGGGCAGGCTTACGGAACCGATGTATTTACCACCTGGCGGTACCCATTATCAACCCATCGGTTGGGATGAGGCGTTTGGTAAAATTGCAGCGCACCTGAACGGGCTAAGTACTCCTGATGAAGCTGCATTTTATACGTCCGGAAGATTAAGCAACGAAGCTTCTTTTGTCTATCAGCTTTTTGTCCGGGAGTATGGCACCAATAACTTTCCAGATTGCTCCAATATGTGCCACGAGACGTCGGGATATGCTTTATTGCAGACGCTTGGTGTTGGGAAGGGCACGGTTAAATTGCACGATTTTTATGATACGGATATTATCATGATCGTGGGGCAAAATCCAGGGACTAATTCGCCGAGGATGCTCAGTGCTTTGGAAAAGGGCAAGAAGAACGGTGCTAAAATAATTGCCGTAAATCCGTTGCCGGAAGCCGGCTTGATGGGTTTTAGAAATCCACAACAGTTAAATGGGGTGTTTGGACCACCAGTCAAACTGGCTGACTTGTATTTGCCGGTCCGGATCAATGGTGATATGGCATTATTCAAAGCCATACTTAAATATTTGATGGAGTATGAAAAACAATCACCGGGTAAGGTATTTGACCGTGAGTTTATTAAAAATAAAACCACGGGTTTCGAAGCCTTGTTGACTCATCTTCAAGGGCATGATATTGCTGACCTGGTCAAAGCTTCAGGGGTTGACAAAGATACTGTACGCCAGGCTGCCGAAATGATCGCCCACCGGAAGCGTATCATTATTTGCTGGGGGATGGGGCTCACTCAGC
Source organism: Saprospiraceae bacterium (assembly GCA_020437045.1). GTDB lineage: Bacteria > Bacteroidota > Bacteroidia > Chitinophagales > Saprospiraceae > JABDMH01. Next base: position 1,528 of record JAGQWV010000170.1, read on the forward strand.
AACATAATGGGGTGGATATTTTGAAGGAAATGATCAACCTGTTGCTAGTGAAAGGCAGTATTGGCGTTCCGGGGGGTGGTGCTTGTCCGGTGCGTGGTCATAGCAATGTACAGGGCAACCGGACAATGCTGATCAATAATCACCCTACAGAAGCGCAAATGGATAAATTGCAGGAAGTGTTTGGTTTTAATCCACCGCGAAAACACGGCTACGATGTGGTGAATTGTATTAAAGCCATGCACGAAGGAAAAGTAAAGGTGTTTTTTGCGATGGGCGGCAACTTTCTTTCCGCAACTCCAGATACGGCGTACACGGCGAAGGGTATGCGCAAACTCGATCTAAGCGTTTGTGTTTCTACCAAACTCAACCGGGGCCATCTTATTCACGGGAGAGAAGCATTGATCTTACCCACGCGTTCACGCAGCGATATTGATATGGTGAATGGAGAACACCAGTTTGTGAGTACTGAAAATTCTATGGGAGTGGTGGAGTGGTCCAGGGGTATGCTCCAGCCTATATCCGACCAATTAATGAATGAAACACAGATTGCCTGTCGTATGGCTATGGCTACCATCGGTAATCGTACGGTAATCGACTGGAATCGTTATCATGATAGTTACAATGCCGTAAGAAATGATATCGAAAAGGTAATTCCCGGCTTTGAAAACTACAATCAGAGAGTTGTGCAAAAAGGAGGGTTTTATTTGCCAAATGCGGCTCGCGATGGTATTTTTAAAACGGCAGAATATGGTGATAGGGCTCCGTTTACGATGACAGACCTGCCCAATCATACATTGGCCGATGATGAATATCTTATGGC
>JAGQWV010000171.1 GCA_020437045.1 Saprospiraceae bacterium
TGTTGCGCCAATAGGTGGGGGTGCCAATCGATTTTACCTAAACGGTGATCCGGATAATTATGGCAATCTTCTGGTAAACATTAATGGCGAAGGTTTGAGTGCTACGCAGTCACTGATGAAATTAGCGGCTAATGCCGGAAGCAATGCCGCATCCACCCTCCTTTATGGATCCCTTTCTGGTTCGACCGTCTTTAAATTTGAAGCCTCTGGAAAATTAAGTCTACTGGATGTAAATGGAAGTTATTATACCGCCATGGAGGTTCGGGATGACCAAGCTATTTGGTATGATGGCGATCAATTTAGCTGGGGATTTGGAGGAACCTGGAATCGCTTTGCCCGTCCTATCACAATCGGAGGAAATTCGCCCACACCTGTCGGCACCGCACTTCTTATCACCGGTGGCAATGATATCCGGATGGAGGGTGGAGGGGCGCGACGTATCCGGTTTCATCAGGGTCTTATTGAAGAGGGATATGTGGGTTACGCTGACAACATCTTGACTATTCAAAATAATACCGGTGAATATATTATGCTCCGATCGAACGGCCATGATCAGCTTTTCATTGGCGAAGATGCCTCACTTTTCGGTGATTTAAATATGACTGGGGGGATCAATGGCATTTCGGATCGACGCACTAAGCAAGATATAAAACCAATCAGCAATGCATTAGAAACGATATTGGCATTAAATGGCAAAACCTATCAATTCAAAAGAGAAGAGTTTCCTGCACTCGATCTGCCCACAGGCAATCAATATGGACTCATCGCTCAAGAAGTCGAAGAGATCCTTCCCGACCTGGTAAGCACTCATACACCTGTAGAAATTGATGGGGAAGCTGTAAATTTAAAAGGTATAGAATATCAGGCCTTAATTCCAGTATTAATAGAAGCCATTAAAGAACAAAATAAAATCATCGAAGCAATGAAAGGTCAAATAAAACAGCTGGAGCAATCGATGGTGAGTCAGAATTAATACTAATAAAGAAACCCCTGAATTAATTAAAAGAATTAGATTTAAGCAGCGTTAAGCAAATAGGGCTCCGCAACTATATCGCTGCAGGAATCACAATAATAAGTATATAATAACCGTAACCAACACCAACGCCATACTAAGTGGTTTCGCATATTTCCAGGGATGCATATCAACTGCACCAACATCGGTGATTGTGAAAGGATTCGTATTTACCCAGTTTAATGAAACGAGATGCATGATCAGGATATTCAGCACAAATTCGATACCCCAGATGTGCACAAAATGAAGATTTACCTGAAACACAAAATTCATCATAATATAAAATAGCAGTCCAAATAATAATCCGGCTTTCGCACCCTGGGCTGATACTCTGGGAAAGAAAAAACCTGCCAGAATCACACTGGCGATCGGAATAAAAAAAATTCCATTTAATTGCTGTAATAATTGATAAAGTCCTGCTGGTGCATTGGCCACAAATGGTGCCACTCCGATTGCAAAAACAGCCAATATCGCCGATACCATTTTTCCTGTTTTCACCAGTCGTGATTCACCAGCATTTTTATTGATGTAACGTTTATATATACCTAAACTAAAGATCGTTGCTGCGCTGTTTAAGGCACTATTGAAGGTACTTAAAATTGCCCCCATCACTACTGCTACAAAAAAGCCGGTCATCCACACCGGTAAAATCCGTTTTATCAATAACGGATATACCGTATCCTGGGCATCATATAAACTGTCATCGAAATAATAAAACCCGATGATCCCGGGAAGAATAATCACCAGTGGAATTAAAATTTTAAGAATCCCCGTATATAACAATCCTTTCTGAGCCTCCTTCAGGCTGACGGCACCCAACGCTCGTTGAATGATAGATTGATGCATCGTCCAAAAATAAAGTTGATTGATGATCAGTCCGGAAAACAGGACCTGGAAAGGTAAAATAGACTCCCGGCTTCCCGGTCCAATTGCAGGCTCATCGCTGATAACATTAAATTTTTCCGGAGCATTCTGATAAACCAGTGAGAGTCCATGCCAGACATTTCCATCTCCTATGTCGTACAGTGCAATAAGGGGAACGGCCAGCCCAGCGATCAATAATCCCACGCCATTCAACGTATCTGTGTAAGCCACCATCTTCAGCCCCCCAAAAATGGCATAAACGGAGCCGATAAAACCGACGACCAATACCGTCACCCACATGCCTTGCTGCTTAGTAATTCCCAACAGATTGGAAATCTCAAAAAGACTTTCAATATTTAATGCACCCGTATATAAAACAATTGGTAAAAGCGTACTGACAAACGATATAATCAAAAGTAAAGCAATGATGGTCCTGGTCATCCCATCAAATCGTTTCTCCAAAAATTCAGGAATCGTCGTCAAACCCATTTTCAAATAACGGGGAATGAAATACAAAGCGGCGGCTATCAGAGCTAATGCTGAGGTAACTTCCCAGGCAATGATTATGGCTCCATTTTTATACGCTGATCCATTCAGACCAATGAGATGTTCTGTTGAAATATTTGTCAACAACATAGATCCGGCAATGATCAGTCCAGTCAAACTCCTTCCTCCCAAAAAGTATCCATCCTGGGTATCTAACCGGTCTTTCCGCAAGCTCCATGATGCATAAGCGGCAACAAAGCCGGTAAAGAGGAAGAAAGTTAGAAACTGCATGATGGCTGATTTGATTTCCGAAAAATGGTATCAACAAAATAGAAGCTATTATCCAGAAATACCAAAAAAAAAAAAAAAAA
>JAGQWV010000172.1 GCA_020437045.1 Saprospiraceae bacterium
CTGAATTGTCTGAAAAAGGAATGCCCCTGGTTGTTTTTCTGCATGGCCGGGGAGATCGGGGTATAGACAATGATCGAAAGGTATTTAAGAATGTCGGATTGTTTATGAATGATCAATCATTGGTAGCTCCTAATATGCAGCACGAATTTCCCTGCTATGTAGTGGCCCCTCAATGTTCCGACAAAACCATTAATGAGGAATGGGCAAAATGGGTGGGAAATTCTCCGGAAACACCCTTTAAGGGTCTGGGAAAAGATGGATCATACCAGATGAGTCCACAGCCATCGGAATCGGGCGCTGCCGCTTTATCTCTCATCGATCATTTAATTGATTCTTTAAAAATTGATCCCAGCCGTGTTTATCTCATTGGTCTTTCCATGGGTGGATTTGGCACCTGGGAATTTACCGCCCGACGACCAGATCTTTTTGCTGCTGCCGTACCAATGGCTGGATTTTCCGATCCTGCCCAAATAGAGAAAATCAAGCACATTCCCTTTTGGATATTTCATGGGGATGCAGACCAATCAAATCCAGTGGAGGGCTCCCGGACGATGTATCAATTGTTAAAAAAAGCAGGAAGTGATGTAAAATACACCGAATATGAGGGAGCCGGACATGGTCCTTCTTTCAAACTGGCTTTTGCAGAACCCAACCTGATACCCTGGATGTTTTCGAAAAGGAAATCATGAAGGTGATCATGGTCATCTTTCCTTCACCTTTACTACCTGAACAAAAGGGCGACCGGCCGGGATAATTTAAACTCGTGACCGGTATACGTAATGAGCCCACTGTTTGCATCACGGTTAAAGACGGTAATGTTATCTGTGTTTGGATTAGCGACCAGAATGTATTTCTCATCGGGTGACAATGTGAAATTTCGCGGCCACTCTCCTCTTACCGATTCGATTCCAATGCGATTTAAAGTACCATCTCCACTTACCTCAAAGATGGCGATACTGTGATGACCCCGGTTTGATGCATATAAGTACCTGCCATCAGAAGACATATGTATATCCGCACAGTAATTCTTCCCATCAAAATCCGACGGTATAGTTGATGCCTTATCGATTCTTTCCAGTTCTCCGGTTGTATGATTAATTTTCATTGAAACGACTGAACTGCCCAATTCATTGACGACAAAAGCCAGGTCCAATTTTGGATGAAAAATAAAATGTCTGGGTCCGTCTCCGGGATCAAGATGTAATTGTGAGGAGGGCTCCTGTACTCCTTCCTCCGTAACCGGATAAGAAATGATCTGATCAATACCCAGGTCAACAGCATAAAGAAATTTTCCATTAGGATCAAATTTGGAACAGTGTGCTCTGGGACCGCTTTGATTGGGCTTTACCGGTCCACTACCTTCATGTTGAAATACGGTGGGATTTGCTTCAATGTTTCCACTACCAGAAAGAGAAAAAACAGTTAGATTACCTGAACTATAATTTGCTACAGAAAGTAAGTTTTCTGCCGGATTAATTTCGACATGACATGGTGAAGATCCCTCTGATGATTGTTGGCTCACCAGCATTAATTTATCTCCTCCTTCGGCCCAGTTAAAAGAACTGACGGAACCTCCTCCTCCTTCATTTACGGAATAGACAAAATTCCGCTCTTTGCTTTGCGTCAAATAGGAAGGATTTGACGTCTGCACCAACAGCTTCTCATTCGATAATTCACCGGTCCTTATATCGAAATCAAGTTGATATATTCCTTCACTTCCTTTACCTGTATACGTTCCTACTAATAACTCCATATGAGATCCATCATTTTTGGTCGTAATAAAATTTACATTCTCATGCTCACCGGTAAACGGGAACATCAAAAAAGTGGCGATTGCCAGGGTCGAAATTATATTAGTCAACATATTCTCTATAGATAGCTGTTGTGAATGTACAAAAGATCCATTCATTGAGCTGACATTTGAAATATAATGCCTATATATGTGGAGGTGGCAAAAGGGAAGAAACCAGTAGCATGAAGAGGAGAACATTTCTATACCAATCTTTGACAGGATGCTCAGCACTGGTGTTTGGTAGCGATCAATCAGGGAGAATAGTTTTAGATAAAGAAATGGCATTCCAATTTCTTGGGGCGGATCAGTCTATGGATCAGATTATATTATTTTCCGTTTCCAAAGACATCGAATCCAAAATAAGCCAGGAGGCAAATTGGACATTTAACCCTGATTTTCGTCCTACCGATGCCAAACGCCATGATTTGGGCAGTCAGACGAATATCCTGGTTGCCTCACACGGAGCCATCTATAAAGTACCATACGAACGTAAAGACAAAATCTTCTGGGCCGAAACATATCCCAGCTGTCACTCGGTGGAACTACTACCCGATGGCAATATGATAAGTGCAAACAGCAATGATCATCAGCTCACATTGCATTATAATGCCCTTGCAGATGGTGATTTAAGAATGAAATTCTCAGATTCCGTTGATTTTCCGTTCGAGACCGCTCATGCCGTTGTTTATGACCGAACGCGAAACTGTATTTGGGCACTGGGATCAGTGTTAGGAAAATTTACCTACCATGTCGGTCAACATCCAACCTTGCAATTGATCGATACATTTCCTCTACCTCTCTGTCATACGAACGGCCACGATCTCTATCCGCATCCGAACGGAAATCTATTGATGACCACTCACGAAGGAGTTCTGGAGATGACGATCGGCAATTTTGCTTATCCTCAAATCTTATCCGAGCTAAAAGATGTTAAAAGTGTCGTAGCTGATCACCATCATAATATTTTTATCACAGATCCATCAGACATTGCCGGTTATGAAACCTGGCAAACAGATTCAGTCATCAATCTCACAGATCATGAAATCTTAAAGCGGAAAGGAGCCCGGTTTTATAAAGTACGTCTTTGGGAGAAAAATTCTTTTAGCTATTAAGCCCAAATAAATTTTTATTACTAAAACTATATTTACAAAAAAATCAGATGAAAATCTTTTTCCTATTCTCCATTATTCTGGCATCGCTCTGTTGTGCCCCTCCACCCCCGCAAAATACTTCGCAAAAACAAGATAACCACATTATCACCGGAGCGGATCAAACCGAAGCATACCTACCATTATTAAAGGGAAAGAAAGTAGGTATGCTGGTAAATATTACTTCCATTATCGGGAATAAGGTGAGTGTAGATAGTTTACTTCATTTAGGGGTCGATGTCAAGTTGATTTTCGGACCTGAACATGGATTTAGAGGCAACGCCAGTAATGGAGCGAAGGTAGATGATGAAGTAGATCCGGAAACGGGCATTCCGATTATATCATTATACGGCAAGAAGCGTCGACCATTCAAAGAAGATATGGATAAAATTGACGTACTGGTTTTTGATATTGCTGATGTGGGCTGCCGCTTTTATACCATTATCAATACACTTTCTGAAGCCATGATGGCTTGTGCAGAAAACAATAAACCACTCATCATCCTGGATCGCCCCAATCCCAATGCGTTTGTCGATGGGCCGATACTCGATATGAAATTTAAGTCCGGTATAGGAAAATTTCCCATTCCCATAACTCATGGACTGACACTCGGGGAATTTGCCAAGATGTTAAATGGTGAAGGATGGCTGGAAGACTCTGTAAAATGCGATGTCGAAATCATTCCGGTTAAAAACTACGCTCATGATATGGATTACACCATGCCAGTATCTCCATCTCCTAATCTTAATACCCAACAATCGGTCATTCTGTACCCTTCACTCTGTCTCTTTGAAGGGACTATCGTTTCGCAAGGAAGAGGTACCTATATGCCTTTTACGGTATTAGGTGCTCCAGCACTCAAAGGTCTATATGACTTTTCATTTACCCCAGTCAGTATTCCTGGTATGTCGGAAAGCCCATTACACATGAATGATACCTGCTATGGTTTGGACCTTCGCGAATATGATATCTCCGGTTTCCGGCAAAAAGGAGAAATAAATATTAGATGGATGATAGATTTATATCAAGCCTATACACGGAAAGAAAAATTCTTTGACCGTTCTTTTAGTAAACAAATGGGCAACATTAATTATCTAGCTGGAACGGAAGAATTCAAGGAACAAATAATCAACGGTGTCAGTGAAGAAGATATCCGAAAAAGCTGGGAGCCCGGCCTTAGCAATTTCAAAGAAATGCGAAAACAATATTTATTATATCCATAGAAATTTCTGATCATATTTTAGTGATTTTATTAACCCGGACTGGATTTGTAAAACAATCCCTTTCCTGTTACTTATTTATTGAATAAGTCTAATCGCATATCACTCTTGTAGATAAAAGTGATGATCTATCAACTTAGCTGGAAATATTCCTGGTTTAAATAGTATATTCCTATGGTATAAAATACCTTACCATGAGTATACTTCCCGTTAATCCCGAATTTTTCTGTAGTCGTTCATTTATTTTTTTGTTTTTCTGGACAAGCGTGACCGTAGCACTAAGTCAGCAACCACCAATTCCTTTTCAGTTTTCGACCGATGATTATCAACATTTCACCTCTAATTATCAGGGTGAACGTTTTGCAGATGGTCGACCTAAAGTATCCAAGGATATTCTCGAACGGATGAAATTGGTCACCATTGAAGAAGCGTGGTCCGTGCTGAGAGAACATGGATATTCCTGCCAATTTGACCAGGGTTGGGTAATGACCCATGAAAATCCGGTTTTGGTGGGAAGGGCTGTCACTTGTAGCTTTCTTCCATATCGGCCGGATATAGCTGAGGTAATTGTTGAGGATGGGAAAAAAAACAATTTTACTGGCCGGGACAAACATTGGGTGATGCAACAGTTGGTTGAAGATGATGTCATTGTCGTTGATCTTTTTGGTAAAAAAGTCGGGGCTGGTTTTGTCGGAGACAATCTGGCCAATTTAATTCAACAAAAGACCGGAACCGGTATGGTAGTAGATGGTGGCTGTCGAGATCTTGCCGGGGTTATGGAGCTCGATAATTTTGTAGTTTTTAATCGTAACTGGCATCCGGCTACTTCCAGTGCTTATGATAAGTCGATGGTAATCGGTATGAATTTACCCATCCGTATTGGTGAAGCAGCAGTGCTACCTGGAGATGTTGTGCTTGGCTTGAGGGAAGGCGTGATTTTCATTCCGGCCCATCTGGCCCTGGAAGTGGTGGAAACATCTGAAGTCGTTCGTCTGAAGGATGAATTTGGTTTCCAACGGCTTCGGGAGGGCAAATACACGGGTGGCCAAATCGATACAAAATGGACAACACCCATCCAACAAGATTTTAAAGATTGGATTGAAAAAAGGAATATCAGATTATCAGATTTTCAAGAAAAACTAATCACTGATTTTTGATCAAAACCTTTGAGCAAGGTAATTCACGATATTGCTATTACATTTCCCAGCCTGATCTTAGAGGCTCCTCAATATATTGATCAGCTTCGGGAATTCCTACCGCTTTCATATTTTCCGCATCCCAATAAATCTTTTGACCGCCAAGCCGTAAGGATAGCACACCCAGCAAGGTTATTTCGGTAAGGTGTGCACCGTATTCAAAATTAGAACTAGCGGCAGGACCGCCTTTGATCGCATCTACCCAATCCCGATGATGGCCATTGGTTACACTTAAAGTTTCATTTATGGAACCACCTGCATAAAGGTCATCAGGAAACACTTTTGGATCTCCACCTCCTCCGGTCACCATCACCCCCTTTTCCCCAACATACATGGAGCCTCTTCGTGGAAGTTTAAAATCTCGGGGAGCCATCTCCGGAAGCTCAGGTTGCAAACCACCTGAGTACCAGGTCAATTTTACCGGACCGTTTTCAGCACTGGTTGCGAAATTATAATAACCTATTTCACCATAAGGCGTCAGGCTCTCATTGCTAAAACCGGCAGGTCTGACCTCTATAGTTTCTGGAGCCGGCAAATCCAGTCCCCAGGTAGCTGCGTCCATATCATGACATCCAAAATCACCCAATGCCCCACAACCAAATTCCCAGAAATCACGCCAGGTGACCGGTGCATAGGCATTGTTGAAAGGTCTTGAGCTTCTTGGGCCAATCCATAGATCCCAGTTGAGTCCCTCGGGCAGAGGAGAAACTTCTTTGGGCATTTCTACCAATGAATTATCCCAGCGCGTAGCCGGCACCCAGGAATGCGCTTCGCTAATTTTTCCAATAACTCCCGCACGCATATATTCTACTGCTGTCCTCACATAGCCGGTGCTATGCAGCTGATTTCCCAGCTGGGTCGCTAGCCCGGTTTCTTTGGCCACTTTGGCAACCATCCTTGCCTCCCAAATATTATGCGTAAGCGGCTTCTCGCAATAAACATGCTTTCCCGCTCGCATGGACAGTAATGATACATATGCATGTAAATGATCCGGTGTCGCACATAATATAGCGTCGAGAGAAGATTCCTTCTCCAACATTACCCGGAAATCCTCATAGACATTCACTTTGTAATTTGGTGACTTTTCCTGAAAATGTTCTTCAACCATTGCTTTAACGGGTCCCCGTCCTGCCTTAGACTTGTAATAAAACGCTGCCAAATCCCAGGATTCAGCCGGATCGGCAATAGCGGTCACCTGAACATCATCCAGCTTTAAAAGCTCTTCTACATTTTGTCTACCTCTTCCACCCACGCCCACCGCAGCAATATTTACCTTGTCACTGGGTGCTACAAATCCTTTCCCCAGCACATGCCTAGGGACAATAAAAAAAGATCCGGATGCTATAGCTGAATTTTTGAGAAAGCTTCTCCGCGATTTCAAGGGAGTGGTATTATTATTCATTGAATGAAAGATATTTTCGGTTTGTTAAAGACAAGGTTGATTAACTAATTTAGGAAAACTCCCCTAAATTCGACTTTCTTCAGTACATTTAAATCCAATCGATCTAAATTTATTCAATGAAATTTTCAAAAAATTATCTCTGGTTGATAATGGCCAGCATGCTTGTATCCCTCAGTTGCAATAAATCTATGATACGGGCACAACAGACTGGGGACCGGCA
>JAGQWV010000173.1 GCA_020437045.1 Saprospiraceae bacterium
CTCTGTTCTTTCCACTGATTGTACCAATCCATTTCAGTTCCAGGGCGAACAAAAAATTGCATTTCCATTTGCTCAAACTCACGCATACGGAAGATGAACTGACGCGCTACAATTTCATTCCTAAATGCTTTACCAATTTGGGCAATACCAAACGGAATCTTTTGTCTGCTGGTTTTTTGCACATTCAGGAAGTTGACAAAAATTCCCTGCGCCGTTTCAGGTCGCAAATATAATTTACCTTCCTCGCCGGCTATATTGCCCAACTGTGTTGAAAACATCAGATTAAACTGTCGTACTTCTGTCCAATTTCTTGAACCACTTTCAGGACAAGCAATTTCATATTCTTCGATCATCGTTTTCATATCCGCGAGATCACCCTTTTTCATGGCCTCTGCCAGTCTTTTTGCCACGGCTGCTTTTTCCTCCAGATAACGCACTACCCGCTCATTGGTGGTGATAAATTGCTCACGGTCAAACTGATCTCCAAAACGCTTGGCAGCTTTGTCTATCTCCTTATTTGCCTTGCCCTCGATCTTATCGATATACTCTTCAATCAGCACATCAGCTCTATATCTTTTCTTACTGTCTTTGTTATCAATTAAGGGATCATTAAATGCATCGACATGGCCACTGGCCTTCCATGTCTTGGGATGCATAAATATAGCAGCATCAATACCAACGATGTTTGCATGTCTTTGTACCATGGAGCGCCACCAGTATTCTTTGATATTATTCTTTAACTCTACTCCGTTTGGACCGTAGTCATATACTGCGGCAAGGGTGTCATATATTTCACTGGATTGATAGATGAAACCGTATTCCTTTGCGTGCGATACAATTTGTTTAAAATCCATGGTGGTCTATTTCTAATTATTTTTCAATGTTAGTCCTAAAATTCCGATTTAAAATGAAATTGAACATCCGGATAATTTTCCTGAGCCATCTTTAATGCCCACGCTGATTCAGCCAGGAAGACCAGATTACCGTCCTTGTCCTTGGCGATATCTTTTTTTCGCTCCTTAACTAATTTTGCAATGGCCTCCTTCTTCATGGAACTGATCCAGCAGGCTTTATGCAAAGATAGGGGTTCATAGGTACAGGAGGCTCCGTATTCATGTTCTAATCGATACTGAATAACTTCAAATTGCAGGGCTCCTACGGTACCGATGATTTTTCTGGCATTATCCTCTTTGGTAAAAAGTTGGGCAACTCCCTCTTCAGTCAATTGTAGAAGCCCTTTCTCTAACTGCTTTGCTTTCAGTGGGTTCGCATTGTTGATATAGCGAAATTGTTCGGGAGAAAAACTCGGTATTCCTTTAAAATGGAGACTTTCACCTCCCGTTACCGTATCACCAATCTTAAAATTGCCCGAATCATAAAGTCCGACAATATCTCCCGGGAAAGCTTCATCTATGATCGACTTCTTTGCCGCCATAAAGGCTGTGGGGTTGGAAAATTTCATCATCCGCCCCTGTCTCACATGCAGATAGTTGGTATTCCGTTCAAATTTTCCAGAACAAATGCGCAAGAAGGCTATGCGATCCCGGTGTTTGGGATCCATATTGGCATGTATCTTAAAGACAAAACCGCTAAACTGATCTTCCATGGGTTGCACTGCCCGTTCTTCGGTTTCTCTGGGCTTGGGTGGTGGGGCTATATCAATAAAACAATCCAGGAGTTCTTTTACTCCAAAGTTATTGATCGCACTTCCGAAAAAGACCGGTGACAGATTTCCCGTAAGATATTGGTTCCGATCAAAATCGGGATAAACTGTGTGCAATATCTCCAGATCGTGTCTCAATTCTGTGGCTGCTGCCTCACCCACATGTTTGTCGAGCAGATCACTGTCCGTGTCCTTGATGGCGATGATTTCTTCCTCTTCTTGTTTGCCATGTGGTTGAAATAGGTTCAACTGCTTTTCATACAGGTTGTATACACCTTTGAAGCGCTGTCCCATGCCAATCGGCCAACTCAGCGGGCATACGGTGAGACCTAATTTTTCCTCGATTTCATCCAAGAGTTCAAATCCGTCCCGACCTTCCCTGTCTAATTTATTGATAAAGACAATCATCGGGGTTTTACGCATCCGGCATACCTCAACCAGTTTCTCCGTCTGAGGCTCCACACCTTTGGCTACGTCAATGACGACGATCGCACTATCGACGGCTGTCAGAGTGCGGTATGTATCTTCTGCAAAATCCTGGTGACCAGGTGTATCGAGAATATTTATCTTTTTATCACCATACTCAAAAGCCATCACTGAGGTTGCTACTGAGATACCTCGCTGTCTTTCGATTTCCATGAAATCGGACGTAGCATGTCGCTTGATTTTGTTGCTTTTGACGGCACCGGCCTCCTGTATCGCTCCTCCAAATAGCAATAGCTTTTCGGTTAATGTGGTTTTACCTGCATCCGGATGACTTACGATGGCGAATGTACGCCGCTTACTAATCTCTTCTGATAGGCTCAAATCGTCTACTTCATTTAAAAACGGGGGCAAAGATAGCCTTTTTGTATTCAGATTTCTTGAACCAGTCTACTATTTCGAGCGAAGTACATCCAGTAACATGGCCTTTGTTTTGTGAATGGATTCCATCCTGATATAATGACTTACATTATTGACAATGGAATTTTGCAATATCCATGATCCGTCAGTGTGCCACCAGGTTTCTGATCGTGATTTTTTGGCAGAAATCAGCTGAATGAATAAAAGCCATTGTCCCTGGACGCTGATTAATACTTTCTGGATTTCTTAGGAAAGGCCCGTTTAATTATTTTGCAGCTATACGATTTGTCAAAATACGTATGGTGGCCATCAAGAATGGCCTGGATATTGCCTATCTACACTGTATTTCAATCAATCGCAAGGACACTCAACAAGAAAACGCTGTTACTATATATTTATAATTTATTCCATTTGAATCAGGATATTTTCGACATTTGCAGCCTTTTAAAGAAAATACCATGCCGGCAACACGTTTAGATAAGCATTTGGATACTGAAGCCATGGAATTTGTCAAGAAAAATCCCCTGGCTACGCTGATTACTTCCTATCACAATCGTCCGCATGCCAGCCATGTTCCCTTCATTGTAGTGAGTACGGAGGAGTCCTTGATCTTGGTATCTTTTCTGCGGAAGAGCAACAAACAATGGAAGCATCTCGAGTTTGAGGATGTATTGGCCATTTTTCAGGGAGAATCTCCGCAATCTCTTGAAGAAAGTAGGACTAAAGAAGAATACAAGCAAAAGGGCAAAGGGGCTTTTCATCTGTATGGGCATTGCAACATTATTCATGAGAGAGAGGCAGCCAAATCGCTGTATATGCAGTTATTAGAGGAAATAGATCCTGTATTGCATGACAAATGGCTGAAGTCTTCTCCGGATCGTATGGAGGGAGTGATCGATAATATCATGGTATTCGAATTTAAAGTAGAAAGTATACATCCTGTCAAACCTCAGCACAATTGTCTGATTGATGCCTCAGATAACTAGTAAACAAACCCATAAAGCATGGTGCAAAAAGTCGCCAGAATTTGTCATAAAAATCGATGCGTTGGTCTACTAGTGC
>JAGQWV010000174.1 GCA_020437045.1 Saprospiraceae bacterium
TTCCAAATGATCTGCCGGTCTTATAGCGAAAGCAATTCCGCCAGATCAAGAAGCTCCTGGTCAATGCTTTTGGTCTTCTTGATCGCATCGGCCATGGGCACGTAGACCACCTTATTATTATGGACGCCGCACATGACATTACTGTATCCCTCCAGTAGACCTTCGATGGCGGCATGGCCGGTACGACTGGCGAGCATACGATCCATGGCGGTAGGAGATCCACCCCTTTGTAAGTGACCAATAACGGCAACTTTCACCTCATAATCTGTTAATTTCTTCGAGACCATATTGGCAACTTCCTGTGTACTTCCATTTTCATTTCCTTCGGCCGAAATAACCAACCCGAAAAGTCTTTTGCGCTTTAGCATCTTTTTCAAGAAGGTCATCAACTCTTCTATATCCTTGCTTAACTCCGGTATTAATACACTACCGGCACCACTTCCTACGGCTGTATAAAGCGCAATGTATCCGGAATGGCGACCCATCACTTCTACAAAAAACAATCGATTATGAGAATCAGCTGTATCTCTGATCTTATCCACCGCATCAATAGCGGTATTGACTGCGGTATCAAATCCAATGGTATAATCGGTACCGTATAAATCATTGTCAATCGTCCCTGGCAGACCGATGATTGGTATACCAAATTCCTTCTCAAACAGATTGGCACCGGTCAGCGTACCATTGCCTCCGATAGCCACCAGGGCATCAATATCATGGGCCACCAATGTTTCATAAGCCATCTTGCGTCCCTCCTTGGTGCGGAATCGCTCACTGCGAGCTGTCTTTAAAATGGTACCTCCTCTGTGAATGATGTTGCCCACATCGTTAGTTTCCAACCGTGAGACCTCCCCACTTATCATTCCTTCATAACCATTATAAATACCATATGTATGCAGATCGTGAAAGGCAGCAGTTCGAACCACCGCGCGTACCGCGGCATTCATTCCGGGAGCATCTCCTCCCGAACAAAAAACTCCAATACGATTAATTTCTTTCTTCATTATTGTGTATTTGGTGAATGATGAAAATGTGCCAGTGCATCAATAGGTTTCTGCAAAACATTACCTAAAGTCAGCTGATGCTTCTGCAAACATTTTTCAAATTCGCCACAAAAATAAAAAGCAATCGAACCTACTGCATTTATTTTTGAGTTTCTTTCGACATCATGCAAATGACATTCAATAAAATCTGAAAAAGACTCCTCCAATATATTGCGTATAAAGTGATGATTTTCAATACCTAATAGATGCCGGGTCAAACCAGCCAGGTATTGATTGGGGGCTTTCTGACCTTTAAAATTCTTGAGAAAATCCATGCGGTGAGCCGGAAGAATTGCCGAAAAATGCCCTTTTAGCTCCTGGGGTAGAAGATTATAATAGAATGCTTTGACCAGGCGACGGCCTATATCCATCCCACTTCCTTCATCACCGAGTGGATAACCCAGTGAGTGACCGTTAGTGAGTTTAGTACCATCATAATAGCATGCATTACTGCCCGTGCCAAGAATACATATGATTCCGGGTTGATCGCGGCAGAGGGAACGGGCTGCCCCAAGCAGATCAGATGCAAATTCAAGATGCTGAACATTGAGGTTCTGCCGGAAATGATCATACATTGACTCCGTATCATCGGTAATACCGATTCCGGCACCGTAATAAAAAATGTCCACCTGCCGATCACCTACCTTCTCAGCAAGACCCAACAACAATTCATCGAGCCGTTCAGGCGCCTGAGAAACAGGGTTAAATCCCGGAAGTGAAAACGATACCTGAGATTCGCCGTCCAGCAAAATCCAATCCGATCCCGTGGCACCAACATCACCGACCAGGGTAGCTTTCATGGTTTTCGTTTTTTATCCCGCATTATGCAAAAGGAAATCCAATCTACTAATTCACTATGTCATATAGCATGATCCGGGCTTATTTAAAATTGCTAAAGTCAATGGTAAAATTAGCAGTTTCTCCCGGCTTAAAAGGAATATTCCAAAATCCTTCATAGTGAATCCAGGAAGGAAGATAAATCCCCTCATGCTGAAGTAAAGAAATGCGCATAGTCACATCAAACTGGTATACTGCTTTATACTGTGACAATTGATAAATACGTCCGAGAACCTGGAAATCTTTTTTGGCAAAATAGGTAGTCAGATTTTTGATGACTGTATGATTATCTCTGGTGTTAGAAAATTCGGGTTTAGTTCTAACTTGAAAGCTGTATACTTCGATACTATCCGGACCATATTTTTCGGAGCGGATGTAAAAATTATATTTTGATCTCATCTTGTCGGAAAATATCTCAGACTTATCACCAATAAAAGGAACATCGCTGCGTGTACCGGGAGCAAAAATTAATTTTTTCAATTCTCCTATATGCCCTTCCATTCCTTCTCCCTCAAAATTAATTTCCTGCGGTTGTACGGTAATATTGCAGGTGGTATCATGAAAGAGAAATAGTCGATCAAAAAGATCATATGTATAGTACCTCGCTTCAAATTTTCGATTTTTGTAAAAATCTCCGGTTACCTGTTCCGAATTCTTTATTTGAAATCGACAGGTTTGCATGATCTTTTGTAAATAGTCCGCCTGATAACTTGCATTTCTTTTGTTTCGTTGATTCGAAAAAAACATGTCTACATGAAATAAAAATTCAGCCGCCCTCAAATTTCGAAAGGCCAAATAGAATGATTTATCTTCCCGGACTAATTTGATAAAATCTGATACGGAAAAATCCTGACGGGACGCCTTGATCACTACCGAATCCATATAGACAATCCGGGCGATCTCATCATTAATAGTATCCTGAGAAAACACTGGTGTATAATCGCAAAGGAATAAAATCATTAAAAACCGGGAACCAATAAAAAGCTTGCGGATCATGCTGTAAATATGCAAAAACGCAGGAAAGCAAATCTATAGTCTTTCGAATGATCTAAAACCAGGCAGCTATGATCCACTAGTTGGATCTATAAAAAATCTATTTTTACATCAAAGTAATAGCATGATACAGAAAGTAGCCGTCATTGGAGCAGGTACCATGGGTAATGGCATCGCACATGTCTTCGCCCAGCATCATTTTTCAGTTGTTTTAGTTGATCTTTCCAAGGGCCTTCTCGACCAGGCCTTGAGTA
The DNA here is from genome assembly GCA_020437045.1 of Saprospiraceae bacterium. Lineage (GTDB taxonomy): Bacteria > Bacteroidota > Bacteroidia > Chitinophagales > Saprospiraceae > JABDMH01. Next base: position 3,128 of record JAGQWV010000174.1, read on the forward strand.
CGATCAGCAAGAATCTAGACCGGATGGTGGCCAAAGACCGGATTTCTGCTCAACAGAAAGTAGATACGTTATTGAATGTCACCACCAGCACAAATTTACAATCGGCTGTGGCAGATAGTGACCTCGTCATCGAAGCCGTTTCCGAAAAGGAATCTATCAAAAAAGACCTCTTTGGGAAACTAAGTGTGTTTTGTCCTTCAAATGCCATCCTTGCTTCCAACACATCCTCAATCTCTATTACCCGGTTGGCCTCTTACGTAGATCATCCGGAACGTGTCATTGGTATGCATTTTATGAATCCGGTACCCGTGATGAAACTGATCGAAGTGATACGTGGTCATCGTACTTCTGATGAGGTAGCGGAGAACATCATGGAATTGGGTGTGCAATTGGGGAAAGAACCGGTTGTAGTAAATGATTATCCCGGATTTATTTCCAATCGAATTTTGATGCCAATGATAAATGAGGCCATCTATGCTTTGCATGAGGGCGTCGGTACCAAAGAATCCATCGATGCGATCATGCGGTTGGGCATGGCACATCCCATGGGGCCCATCGAACTAGCTGATTTTGTCGGGTTGGATGTTTGTCTTTCTATTCTCAAAGTTCTCTACGAAGGATTTGGTAACCCCCGGTATGCTCCATGTCCACTGCTCGTTAATATGGTCAATGCCGGTCTGCTAGGAAGAAAAAGTGGAAAAGGCTTTTATCAGTACTGATTTTCGATAGACAATTTTGGATGGACGATTTTCCAAATATTTACAAGGCTAGATTTATTCTTAACACTCCTTAGTACTCCAAATCCTAAAATCTAAAAACTCGCCTTATTCTATTGTTCTTCGCTTCCGGCTCCGTCACCAACCTGGCCTTGTCAATCCTTTCCGGGTTCCGTTCTGCTCATACAGTTTAGATTTTGTAAGGGTTTCGACCACTTACTCCCTAAAAGAAATAAGGCATGAAATCCTAATTTTCCCAAATCGGGTATCACACAATCGTATATCAAAATCCCATATCCTTAAACCTTAGCCAGTGTAAAACCGAAGGTCGAACCAATTTCCGGTGAGCTTCGGACATTGATCGTTTGATTATGCGCCTCAATTATGTGCTTGACGATGGAAAGTCCCAGTCCGGATCCACCGGCATCTCTTGAACGACTTTTGTCAACCCGGTAAAACCGGTCAAAAACGTGCTTAAGGTGCTCTTGACCAATGCCGATTCCATTGTCGGCAACTTCGACTAAAATATATTTATCCATATCATAGAATCCAACCTTTGTCAGCCCATTTGGCTTACCATACTTAATTGAATTGAGGATGAGATTGTCTACCACCTGTCTTATATACTCCCGGTCAGCCTTCACCTGAAAAGATTGTGATGCACCTTCTTTAAAAACCAATTCCACCTGACGTCTCTGGGCCGTTAATTCATGGGCTTCGAAAACCTCTTTAACCAGATCTTTAATATCAAATTTACGTATATCCAGAACCAGGTTTCCCGACTCCAATTTGGAGATGGTTTCCAGATCATCGACGATGGTGATCAATCGCTCTACATTCTTGGCGGTACGGTCAAGGTATTTAACATTAATGGAAGGATCGTGTAAACCGCCGTCCATCAGCGTATGTACATAGCCCTGGATATTAAAAATTGGTGTTTTTAATTCGTGGGAGACATTGCCCAAAAACTCCCGTCGATAATTTTCCAACGTCTTTAATTGCTCTATTTCTTGTTGTTGGGTTCTGGCCCAAATCGCCACATCTTTCTCAACTTCTTCGATAATTTGGTTATCACTATCAATATTTTTTTGTTTTTGACTGGGGTCCAATTTGAGCCGGTGAATGGTTTTATAAATCAATTTTATTTTTCTGAAAATATATTTTTTTAGAAAAAAAAGATTGACTGCATAGGAAACAGCTACCAGCACGATGATTACCAATGAAAGATTCCACCAGGTTATTCCCGCATTAAAGACATTAAAAACTAAAAAAACGAGGAAGACAATGATGGCAGTGACCGACCCCGAATAAATCGCAATTTGTCGGGGAGTAAGATTTTTAAACATTAAATTTCAATTTTATAGCCAACACCTTTTAATGTCTTAATATAGTTTTCCCCAACTTTTTCCCGGATTCGTCGCACATGTACATCGATGGTCCGTTCACCAACAATAATTTCTGAATCCCAGATCTTTCGAAAGATTTCCTGGCGGCTGAATACTTTACCCGGTGCTGACATCAACAACTCAAGGATTTGAAATTCCTTCTTAGCCAGGTCTATGGTCTGGCCGGCCATCGTCACAACAAATTTTGACCGATCCAAAATCAGGTCTCCCACTTGATAAATGAGGGTTGCTTCTTCCTGATCTCTCCTTGTACGACGTAACAAGGCATTTAATCGACTGCGAAGAACATTCGGCTTTATGGGCTTAACGATAAAATCATCGCCACCATGATCCAGCGCTGCGACCTGGGTATAGTCCTCCCCTCTCGCGGTTAGAAATGCAATCATCGTCTGATCGAAGTCTGAATTTTCACGAAGTTGACGACACACTTCAATGCCATCCAGGTCCGGCATCATAACGTCCAACAAGATCAAATCAGGAGAAAATTGCTTTGCCTTTTCCAACCCATCCCGACCATTTTCGGCCGTTTCAATTTGATACCCATCTTTCTGCAAATTATAAGTAATAAAATTTAGCACGTCCACTTCATCATCGATCACTAATATTTTTCGCGGGGTGTCTTGATTCATTTCTTCAGATATTTTGGTGGATTACTGTCGGCGAGGTATATGATCTTCCAAATAGTTCATGCGTTCCATCATCATATTGAAAATGGTATCCATCCTTTCCTGAGCATATCTCCATTCAACATTTTCTTCCAGAACTTCCTGACTGATGTGATACTTGTCCAGAATTTGCTGCGAATACGCCTGGCTAACACTGTCTTTAATGGTACCTGCCGTTTGATTGAAAGCAGCATTGAGAATGTAGCTATCCGTCAGTATATTAACTAACACGCTATCTGTCAGTATTTCTGCAGGAGGTTCCATTTCTGCCCTACGGCAAGAAGAAGAAAATGTCACGATCGAAATACTTACAAAAAGAAACATGAAGAATTTTGTCAAAACAGACCTATCATTTTTGGGTAATAAAATGAAACCAATTTTCCCGATCCTGGTTCAATTTCGGTCCATGATTCAACATTGAAATCAATTCTTACCAGACCACAAGTTGGGACGTTATCAATCATTTTGTCCGAAAATCGATTCACAAAATCGGTAAATCCCGGGTTATGTCCAAAAATGGCTACCGTGTCCAATTGATCATCCAATTGTGCTAAAAGCTCTTGAATACCGTACGGAGAGGCTAAATAAAGGCTATCCGTCTTTACCCAATCGCTCTTTGGCATTTCCAGTACCTTCCGAAAAACGCTTGCTGTCTGACGTGCCCGCTTTGCCGTACTGGTAATAAGTTTTTGGATGCCAGGAACTTGATCTTTCAGCATTCGGGCCATCACGGGTGCGTCTCTAACTCCCCTTTCACTCAAAGGTCTTTTCTCATCCGCGAGGGTATAGTCGTCCCAGCTGGACTTAGCATGCCGCACCAGATAGAGCTTTTTCATAATGCACAAAAATACAAAGGAAAAAAGATCAAATCACTATTTATTTAAAGTCTTGGTCTTTGGCCATTGATCCCTAGTCATTCACTAATGAATAACCCCGGTTTAACCATTCCCCTTACTCGATAAACCCGTTTCACATTTTGTCAACCTACCATCCAGTGAATACGCTATAATTTCCGATATTTAGACTTTACACAATCTACTAGTTGCCAACAACGCAATTTATGCGGATTTACATTCTTTTTAGTTTACTCCTTCTAATGGTCAGTTGTCAGGATGACCGGTACACCGGATCGTTGCCTGAAGTTGTTGATTTCAATCAACATATCCGCCCGATTCTCAGTAATAACTGTTATACATGCCACGGTCCGGATATCAGTAGTAGAAAAGCGGATCTTCGGTTAGACCAGGAAATTTATGCAAAGACCAAAAATGAAAATGGTCATTGGCCTATTAAGGCAGGAAGCTCCCAAAAAAGTGAAATTTATAAAAGAATCAGCACTGATGATCCCGAGCAGATCATGCCACCACCGGAGACTAATCGTACCCTTAGTGATTATGAAAAGGCACTCATTGCCCGTTGGATCGATCAGGGAGCTCTCTGGAAAAAACACTGGGCATTTATACCACCTACTGAGGTTGCTAATGCTGATGACCATCATACCATCGACCAAATAATTGATAAAAAACTCACTTCCATGGATCTGCATCGGGCCCCATTGGCTGGTAGCAAGTCCCTCGCCAGAAGACTTTCCTTTATCCTGACTGGTCTGCCACCTGATGTGGCATCACTGGATAAAAATCTGGAAGACACTTCCATTTACGAGGCTTATGTAGATGAGCTTCTGGCATCCCCCGCCTATGGCGAGCGCTGGGCCCGGCATTGGATGGACCTCGCCAGATATGCTGAAGGACGTGGACATGAGTTTGATTATCCAGTCATCGGGGCCTGGCAATATAGGGACTATCTGATCAGAGCCTTTAATCAAGACATCCCCTACGACGATTTTATTCGGGAGCAATTGGCTGGAGATCTGCTCAAAACACCCCGGATTAACGACAAGGAGCATTATAACGAATCCACCATCGGTACCGTTTTCCTCAATCTCAGTGAAGGCAAACATAGTCCGGTGGATACGAAAGATGAAGAGAAGATCAGGATAGACAATGTCATTGATGTAACAACTAAAACATTCCAGGGACTGACCGTGGCCTGTGCCCGATGTCATGATCACAAGTTTGATGATATTCCCACTACTGATTACTATGCCCTGTACGGCATTTTTGAAAGCACCCGGGCCCACCTCTATCCCACTTTTGCCACAGCAGAATATGGCGAGGAGATAGACAGTATCAAAGCACTCAAGGAAAACCTGAAGCACTATCTCCACGCCATTTCTGATCAGGCTGAGACGCCTGAGGCAACCCTTATATCGCAGCCTTCAACGTCTGAACTAACATTGGATGTAAAAGTTATGGGTGATTTTCGACAAGAAAGCTTCGATGGCTGGACCAGCGATGGTTATTGTTTTGGTGACAGGCCCAATACAGGTGAAGTAGTAGTAAAAGAAGATCACCGGGCAGCGGTAGTGCGGGAAGGTGTTGCCAGTAGCCGGAAATTCAATATGGGTTTATCCGGTGCTTTGCGATCACCAACTTTTATTATCGACCATGATTACCTATTATTCCGGGCAGCGGGAAGGGCTTCGACGATAAGAGTCGTAATGGATAATCTCCAGTTGATTCAAGACCCGATCCATGGTGCTTTTACCCGCCGGATTGATAGCGATACTCTTCAGGACTATATCTCCTATGTGGGTCAGTGGAAAGGTAATAAAGCCTATATCGAAATCATTCCCGGCATTTATTATTCAAAGAATGGTAAAAACCATCACTATAAATTAGATCCTGATGCCTGGATCGAAGCTTCCTATGTATTGGCAATGGATACGATGATGGAAAAGTCATCATCATGCTGGTGGTCGACAAATGTAGAAAAAAAGTCACCTAACAACGAAAAGCTTCCTGAGGGTATCTGGAAAGTCTATAGCGAAAAATTAACAGAATTTCAGTCGACGTTTAACGACACCATGTTTTATGCCGGATCAACCGATGGTGATTACATTCAAAGTGCCGTTTTCATCAGAGGGGATCACCGAAACCTTAGTGAAGAGAAAGTACCCCACCGTTTTTTTACGGCGTTAAAAGATATTGGTCCCGAATTTCCTAAAGAAGGAAGTGGGCGATTAGCCCTGGCCGAAGCCATAGCAGACCCAAGTAATCCGCTCACGGCCCGGGTGATGGTCAACAGGGTTTGGCATCACTTGTTCGGAAGAGGAATCGTCTCCACCGTCGACAATTTTGGCCTCCAGGGCACCCTTCCCTCCCATCCCGAATTGCTTGATCACCTTGCCCTATGGTTTATAAAACATGACTGGTCGGTAAAACAACTGATTAAATATATCGTCACCTCAGAAACATTCCGGCAAAGCACCGAAATCGAAGATTCTTTAGCATTGGAAAAAGATCCCGATGATCATTATCTACATAGTTTTCCAGTACAAAGATTAGAGGCAGAGGCGATCCGTGACGCTGTGCTTGCCTGCAGCGGACGTTTAGATCATACAATGTATGGCCCGTCTATTCCCTTACATCTTACCGAGTTTCTGCAGGGACGTGGTAGACCCTCCATTTCCGGACCTCTCGATGGTGGGGGACGAAGAAGCATCTATCAGGCTCTTTGGCGTAATTTTCTTCCTCCGTTTATGACCACTTTTGATATGCCCATACCATTTAGCACTTTTGGCGATCGAAGTGAAACCAATGTCCCCGCTCAATCGCTCACCCTATTGAATGATCCATTTATTAAAGAACAAGCAGAAGTCTGGGCAAAATGCATTTTAGGCAAAAAAAATTACGATTCCGAGCGGATTGCATCAGTGTATAATTTAGCGTTTAGTCGGGATCCCAGCCCCATCGAAATGGAGCAAGCAAAGGCTTTTATTCTTGCCCAGATAATCAAATACGATGGTAACAATATGGCGACGGAAATGGCCTGGACAGATTTCTGTCATTCCATTTACAACATGAAAGAATTTATTTACCTTCTTTAATAGAAGTTATTATTAATAAGATTACCTCCAGAAGTATCTATTAAAATATTAATCTTCAATCGATGAAAAAAAGCTGCCAACAATTTAGCCGGAGAGAAATGCTGGGCTTGTGTCGAAATGGTTTTGGAGGAGTAGCTCTTTTAGGCATGCTGGGAGGGTTAGGGTTGAAATCTTCAACGAAATCTGCCAATGTGGTCCCTAAAGTCGATCATATTCTGCCGCACCATATGGCTAAGGCAAAAAACATAATTTTCCTATATATGGATGGTGGGGTATCTCAGGTTGATTCCTTTGATCCCAAACCAAGACTGGCTGCAGAAAACGGTGAAGATCCTTATCAGAAGTTTAAAGTAGATGCCACTCAGTTTAATAATATTGGAAAGATTTTAAAAAGTCCCTGGAGTTTTAAGCAGTATGGTCAAAGTGGTATTTGGGTCAGCGAACTATTCCCCAATATTGCTTCCTGTGTGGATGATATTGCCGTGATCCGGTCGATGGTCTCTGATTTTCCCGAACATACCAACGCAAACTATTTTCTACATACCGGTCATGGACTACAAGGTAGGCCCAGTATGGGAGCTTGGATGACGTATGGGCTAGGTTCCGAAAATGACAATCTGCCCGGATATATTGTTCTGGACGGAGG
>JAGQWV010000175.1 GCA_020437045.1 Saprospiraceae bacterium
ACTTCCGATTCCAAATATTTAACTCATCCATCGAACCTTTGAATCCCCATTGCTTCGAAGTTGGCTGTATACTGCCCAGTTCCCAAACACCGATGGTCATAGCATTTGAGTTGGCAGTTGTGGCAGATGAACTGTATCTTTTCCGTCCGCTAAATTGACCGTCAATATAAAACTCGGCCTGTTGACCATCTTTTTCAAAGGTAACAGCTACGTGCGTCCATCGGTTGAGCGGGATTTGATTGTCACTGTAGTGCCATTCATTATTGAGTAGGAGGCCCAATTTACCATTATGTTCATCATTGACGTCACTATTCCAGATCACCAGGGCAAAGTTTGTTTCAGCTGATGTTGCACCACCTTTGGCAATAATGGTCTTGTAAAAATCGTCGCTAGGCTGTACCCACGCCTGAACTGTAAAATCTTTTCCAGCCAAATTGAGCGCATCATCATGGGGAATGCTGACAAAGTCGGCGTTGTTATCGCTATTAATTGCACTACTGCGCTCAAAATTTAAGGTACTTTCCTGGTCAGCACAAAGATCGATGCAATCCGGAATGGCATCCAAATCTGCATCTGTATTATTAGGATCGAGCGGACAATCGTCTTGACTATTTGGAATACCATCGCAATCGTCATCTCCTTCACTGGTTGTATTTGGACAAGGATCAGTGGTGTCAGGTACTCCATCGCAATCCATATCCGGTGGATAGTTGCCCGGACCTCCGAAGGTTAGATTGATAATTAGGCTATCATTTTCATTGGCAATCCAGGTTGGAAAATCTTCAATATTACCGGGAATATTTCCCGCCATGCAAGAAGCAAAAGCCCTTAGATAAATGTTGTCATACCTGTTTTGACTTGTACTTTTTGTCATGACAATGGTTCTCCTTATGGTATCATTAGCAGGAACTGTTCCCAGTTCAACAATCTTATTTACCAATGGTGCACCACCTACCGAGATTACCGGTAAATTACCAGATTGTTTACCAGCCCATAGGCTGAAGTTTCTTGGGCTTTCCTGATCTCCATTATAGATCACAAGTTCCAATTCGATTGAGTCGGTCATGATATTGTCGCGACTAATGAAGGGACATTTAAAGACTCCCATTTCAGGAGCAACCTTTTCTTGTTCAATATAAATCTGGGGAGCATAAAGGCGTTTTCCTCCTTCATAAGGACAGCTGGTCGCTGCATTTTCGGAAAGTCGGAACATGGGAGTGCCGTAATCAGGGTCTATGCCTATATCGAAATCAATTTTGTCTTCTTCATCATATATGGTATAATAAAAGGCAGAATCCGATTCTTGCGTAGTAGAATAACCACCACTGCTGGTGGTATTGAAATTTAACTCTGGACCTCCATATATCCCGTTTCCCGCTATAAGAATTTTAACCTCGATCGCAACCCCCTTGTCGATGGCGACATCATAATTTAGATTGGATGTCGTATTTGTAGATTCGCTGAAACCACTGGTCCTAGACGTACCGGCACTCTGGCTTCTGCCTATAGGATAATTTGCATGATCCCGGTTGGATTTGTTTCGATCCAATATTTGTTGCCATACTTTGGCTTGATTATAAGCTTGTTCTCTTTCAAAAAGAGATCTACTGAGATCATTAACAATATTTGTTTGAGTATCAATGTCACTTTCTATGTCTGCTTCGGTAAGAGTAAATTGCGTCTGCATGATATTTTTAGGGTCTGGCCCATACACCAATCCCTGCTGAACAGACAACTCGCAATTTTCCATAATGACTTGATCGTAAATGCCATACTTCAATTTCGTAGCATTTCCAATAAAGACATCAGCAGAATGACCAATTTTTGATTCCAGTCTGGGAGTCTCTATGTTATCCTTGAATTCTAAGCAAGTTTCTTTTTCATGAAAGTTATTTATGGTTTTAGTTACAGTATAAGAACCAGTAATAGCCAATGTAGATACCAGGTTTGCACTTACAGGAGCTAAGTCAAATGATCCTTCAAAACCAGCTTGTAAAGTGAGACTACCTCCTCGACTATCTGAAGATGTAATCGTGGTGGAAGTAGCGTGACAGACCTTCTTCGTTGCTTCGAATGAAGCATAACTTTCATCCCCTGGAGGATCATGAAGAATCAGATAGGGGATCTTGGGAGTAGTAAATTCCCCTAAAGCGGGTACACGGTCATCGATTATTCCTTCCACGGCAACTGGAATATAAATATTGTAATAAGTGGCTAATTCGGAAAATTGTACCTGCAAAACATCGCCCAAGGATCCCTTTGCAGGAATATAGCTAATGGGGAAACTTTGCGTGACCGCTGATGATGTACTGGGAGACAAAGTAACCGACAACAAAAGTGAATCTTTTTGTAGGGGCGTTCCAGGGTTTGATTTATAAAACACCTGGATCGCACCATTATTTACTGTTTGGTTGGAATGAGTAATGTTGACTCTAAATGAATAAACTTCATTCCTTCTGGTTAAAAGATATTCCGATTCATCGGCCTGCAGTGCATCTAATACACTGGTAGTGGTAACTCCTCCGATGTCACCGCAAATCGGCAATGGAAGAGAAGATACCGAGACATTTGTCATGGAGGAACTGAAATTATAAATGGGGGTCTCATATCCCGGACAATCGATTCCGGGAAAAGGATCTTGCTTTTGAAAATCTACATCAAATCCATTATCAATTTGAAATCCATCGTAACCAAAATCGTAATCCCCAACCAAATGAATGATCCCGGTGGAACTGGGGACGGTTAGTTTCATGTATCTTTCTGCGGGACTTCCATTGGGTACTTCGGTGTACGCTACTATTTCAGAATGAAGGACATTCCCAACGTCGCAAATATCATAATATCGACAGAATGGTTCCGATGCACTCGAACCTGCAGGATAAGTGACTAATGTTGTCACACATGTTTTCTCGTGCATGAGATCACCAGAAATATTATCGGCACTTACTCTCGCTTCCAGAGATTGAGAACCATCTATATTTATACTATATACCTCCATCCATCTTAAGAGTGGTGCACTCGGGCAAATTCCATCACCATTCAAAGGAAAAGTTACTATCGCATTTGGAGAGTTACAGTCATATTCGACGGTAGTTTTGGCAATGACGTTACTTTCATTATTGATTTGGGAAAACAGACTTACTCCCGGTAGTAGCGCCAAAATAATAATGATCGTTGTATTGATAACTCTTAGCAATGATTGAAAAAGTAGAGTATTCTTGGAGATCTCGAATTGAAATTCAACAATTTTACGTTTCATGGACGAATAATTTTGATGGTGTTTATTCACTTTTTTGGACATAAGAATCCCTATTACACTTGGTGCACTAACAAATTCTTCACGAAAAATTTTCTTTAAATTTACCTGGCGTATGTGATCAATTTACTCACTAAATTTCGCCACGTAAATATTTGGCAACAGCCTCCACCTTATTATTTACCTGGAGCGCCTTATACATCTTTTTAATATGAGTACGTACCGTTTCTATGGATACATCTAATTCGCGAGCGATGCTACCGTAGGATTTTCCATCCACGAGTTTTTCAATAATTTCTGTCTGCCGGCTACTTAAAATGGGCGACTTAGAAGCTAGTTCTTCTCCTCTCACCATATAATTGAGAATTTCTCTGGCAATCACTGGTGACATATAAGAACCTCCTCTTTTTACGATAAAAATGGCATCTACAATTTCCTCCAGACTTGATTTTTTGCTGACATAGGCTACCGCGCCTGAACACAATGCTTTGACAACCGTGGCTTCATCTTCGAAAGCAGTCAGCATAATGATATCTAAATCCGGAAATTTCTCTTTCAGTAGCGGCAGTGCCTCCAAACCTGATATGCCAGGTAAGCCAATATCCAGCAAAAGAATGTCGAATTTATCCCCTCGTTTCTCGTAATCATGGATAAAAGATTCGACCGATCCAAATGCCAGCGTTCTACCTATATTGTTCTCCAGGGATAGATACTTTTCTACATTCCTGCGAATAGTTGTATCATCTTCAATGACAATTACGTTTGCTTGTTCATTCAATATGTTAGCTTGTGACCTCATTTATGATGGTGAAACTACTAATCCTGTTTATATTAGACAATCACCCTACAGGGTGAAGGAATGTAAACCAATATTTTTAATACACGGTATCTAATATCAAGGTATTGATAAAAATATCCCAATAATAAAATGACGATTTGTGGTAAAGGTTGGTTGTTGGTTTTAGTATCGATAACTTTGACCATATTTCCAGTTCAGGCGCAGAAGAAAACTTCATTTCAACCACCGGAATATCTTCCGTTACCCGTACCGGAAAAAGTTATGGTTCCCTCTCCTGCAAAAAACTATGTTCCTTCATCATTCGAATCTATCGAAGCGTTAGCATCGCAAAAAGTAGTGGCAAATCATATTACTACCTTTTGTAACAGGGAGGGAACGATGCCTGAATCATGCCTGCTATCCTATGTAATTCAGGAATTGGATTTACCCACGATTAAAGAGGCCCATGAACCGGTCGGGAAACAGAATAACCCGCTAAATTTTAGCACTTATGGTTTAGGACAGGGTTTAAGTAGCTTGAATATTCATAACGGCGTCAGTGATCGTCACGGTAATCTTTGGTTATCTACCGGGTTTGGTGGTGTTTTTAGATTTGATGGTCAATCATTTGCCAACTATAGCGAACAACAAGGACTATCCAATAATCTGGTGTTGGGACTATTGATTGATCACCAGGAGAGAATCTGGTGTGGCACCTTAAATGGTCTAAACGTTCTTGATGGAAAGCAGATCATTACTTTTTTTGCAAAAGATGGTTTGCCCGGGAATACCATTTTTGAAATGGTGGAGGATCCTCACGGATATATTTGGGTGAGTAGCTACGAAGGCTTGGCCAGAATAGATCCGAATACCTTTGAAATCACCAAGTTTAACATTCATCCCGAAGCGGATTACGATCATATATTCCGCATTGACCTTTTACCGGATTCCACGATCTGGATCGGAGGTGTTCAGACACCCGCCTTTATTAAAATCTCGGGCACTAGAGAACAACCACAATACGAGCTATATCACCTTCAACTACCATTCAAGGTTGAAACACAAGGGGATCTCGTATTTGATTCAGCGGGACGCATATGGATGGCGCATGGTAATGACTTACTCCAAATAGGCAAAGAAGCTGGTCTTCATTTTGAAATTAACAGATACACAAG
>JAGQWV010000176.1 GCA_020437045.1 Saprospiraceae bacterium
CGCAATTTTTTCTTTCAGTGGTTGCCATTTTGACTGACGATCCGGCAGCAACTCCATCAGATTATTCAACGCAATAACCAGCATAGCATTGTCGTAAATATCGACACAGAATTTTGTATTGGCATCGATCGTAACACCCCAGGGATCGCTTTGTTGTACATCCCCCCAATCGGCTGTTGTAGCCCCAAAAATTAATTGATATTTTTCGGACCATCGATTTTTTAGCAGAAAATTAATGGCCAATTCCATGCGATCTGCCACCGTCATTTTACCGATCTGTTCATTGAGTAAATCATTCCTACCTGAAAGTTTTACCAACTTGTACACAGCCTGGATCAGGGAAGTTTCATGATCGGTCTCTACTGTGTTTTTATGTCCGCAATAGGTAGGTTCAAGATCGGTATAAATGTATTTATATCCCCCTTCGCTATTCACCGCCTTTGCTTGCGGAATAAATCCGTCCACAATGTTTCCGTCATCTCCCTGCAAACGAAAAAACACCCGCAGGTTTTCTTTCAAAACCTGGTAATCAAATACCTGAGCGGACAATTCGATGAAAGTGTTGTAATCGCGGATCCAAACTTCACTATAACCATCACCAGCATTGAAACCCGACGCGACAATCTCCAGGGCTTTTTTCTTGACAAAATCAAAATCCTGATTAACCAGTATTTCATTTTTTAAATCCCGATCCTGAGCAATTAAAAAATTTGACCAAAAGCCTAATAAAATGAGCGCTAAAATATTTTTCATCGATAATTTTCTTGATTTGACATGGAAGGCGGTGGCAATGTTGTCCCCCATTCTTTATTTGGGCTAGCAGCCAAATTGATTTTAAGCGTTCCACCTTTCAGCAGCTCATCTCTGAACATCCAGCAATTATCCAACGTTTGCTGATTAAAGCTCAAAGACTGGATATAACTCGCATCTTCACTACTTTTATCCACCACGATTTCTAATAAATCTCCCTGGTAATATTCAGGATTCAATTTGATCCGGATACTATCGAATAGTGGACTACCAAATTGAAATGTAGGACGTCTTGCACTGTGCCCCTGTACATCAAACAATCCCATGGAAGACATCACATACCAGGCACCCAACTGGCCCTGATCTTCGTCTTGCCCTACTCCATAGCCATGCAAAGGCGTCGTGCCATAAAATATCCGGCAAATAGACTGCACCCATTTTTGGGTCAGCCAGGGCTTCCCGGAATAATTGAACAACCAGGCATTATGTAAACTTGGTTGGTTACCATGATTATACAATTTTTCAATGGCAGAAAAGCTGTGAATTTCATCAGTACCACTACCAAATTGGTTTTTAAGCGCATCTTCAAACATTGATTCCAACCTTCCATTGAATAAGGAATCGCCCAGCATCGCATATAATGTAGCTGGATCCTGGGGCACGTACCAGGTATATTGCCAGGCGTTTCCCTCCTGAAATCCATCCCAGGCTTTCATGGGCTCAAAGTCTTGGATAAATTGGCCGTTCACCCGCCTTGGTCGCATTAGTTTTGTAACCGGATCAAATAAATTTTGATAATAGTTAGCCTGATCCATCAAGTGCCGGTAGTTTAAAGTATCATCAAGTGCCTGAGCCATTTGCCCAACGGCATAAGAACTGAAACTATATTCCAGCGTATGTGAACTGCCGAAATTAAATACCCATCCATTCGAAAGCACGGTATCTTCATAAGGAATGTAGTGATATTGAAGAAATTTATGCAAATCATATTTACCATTACCCAGATTTCGACCACTAGCTTCCATTTCATTTTTTAAGGCTGCAGCATACCCATTCTCCAGATCAAAATCACGAATTCCTGCATGGTAGGCAGAGGCCAGAATTAATCCTTGAAAGTTGGTCTGAACGCCATTAGTATAGGTACTGTTGGCAACCCCATCGTGTAACCATCCCCTGTCCTTATACAGATCAATATTAGCCTGCACATAATCACTCAAATATTCCGGATAAACCAGAGCCCATAAAAGGCTCAGGTTCCAAAATCCTCCCCACATACCATCCGTATTGAAGTGGCGATAAAGAGGTACACCCTCCGTATCCATGGGGATCTGACCGATTTCTCCTTTAATCTTAGGATATTGCCCATTCACATCGCTCGCTAATCCCCTCCCCAACAATGCATGATAAAGACCAGTATAAAACTTGATACGATCTTCTTCCTTACCCCCAGTTACCTGTATTCGGTTTAATTTTTCATTCCAGTAATTCTGCGCTTCTTCTCTCACCACTTCGAAAGTTTTATGCTCAGCTTCAGATGTCAAATTGTTTCGCGCATTTTGAATAGACGTATAACTTAATCCCGTCTTAATATTCAAAACATCTCCCGACTGAAAATCGAAATTTAGAACAAGTCCATTATGAGTTCCTTCCGTTACAGTTGCATTTTCGGTAATTAATGAATCTACAAAAGAATCACTCTTTCGGATCGGACGGTCAACCTGACTCACGAAATACATACGCACGCTTTGATCCGGGTCACAAAATTTTAAATATTCTGGATAGGTCTCTATATATCCTTCTAATTCATATTCATTATTCACCTTGGCATAAGCCTTCAGGACATCTCCACTTTCTCCCTGACGATGTCCAAGATCTATGATCACATGTCCTGGCCCTGATTGCTGAAATTTATAGCGCTGAAAACCCGCTCGCTCAGTAGCTGTCAATTCTACGGCTATCTGATAGTCTTTAAGAAATACCCGATAATAGCCCGGTTCCGAAAATTCCTCCTCCTTGTCAAATCGCGATCGGTAACCAAGGTCCGGATTATCCAATGAACCTGGTGTGGTCTGAAGGGTGCCGGTAGTTGGCATGAAGGTCAATCCTCCCACCTGAAATTCATGGAAATGACCAAATCCTTCTATGGATAGATGACGATCATCATAACCGGTTGGCCCCCAGCCTCCACCACTATTATAAGCATTCGTATGAGGTGCCAATTTAGCCATGCCAAAAGGTACGGCGGCAGGAGTATAAAAAAACCATCGTCCATGCACCGAACCAATTTGAGGATCCACATATTTTGTCAAATCCGGAAGTGCAGTGTTTTCTTCACGGTCATGACATGAAACAATGATAAGAAAGGATAGGAAAATAAAAATCCTGCTTGTCATTTTATCCAGATTTTATAGGACTGGGAAAAGAATAATTTAAAGATTCAGCTATACAAATTCATTCGTATATGCATTTGCTATTGTCCGACTTTACATAATAACTTTTGTAGTTTTTAGCTTTCATGTCCGTACAACCACAAAGGTTTAGTAAAGCTATTTTTCGAAATTCAGTGGGATGACTTTCACCTTGAATAGTTATGTAGCCACTTTTCACCGGTTTTCCTTCCACCAAATAATTTAGATCATAGCCATTGACCACTCCTTCTCCCATCACCGGCTTGGTATACGTAAATACAGTATCACCCTCCACAATATGATGCACAATCGAGTCACCAAGTACGATCGCTTCTACTGTCACCCAGACATCTCCATGATAGGTCCTGGAAGATGACTGAATACAATGATTGGTAAACAACGTATCTGCCAGATGTACATGGGTTCCCGGAGTACACAAATTAGCGGTAGGACGATCATCCCGTCCATTACCTGACAATAATTGCATTTCCAATGAGATGGGAAAGTCCTGATCGATACCCATGCTTTCCGGTGGCTGAGCATGGAGCATCAGCCCATTATTGCGATATGCCCAACCGGGTGCCCCGGGAATCACCGAATCACCAACGGTACGATATTCTGCAATAAGGTGATAATAAGAAAAGGAATCACGATAAAATAAATGGGCAAATCGGTCATCAAAATTCTTATAGTCAGAATAATTGGCCTGCAGAACGCCATTCTGCACCCGAAAAGTATTTAAATAATTATCTCCCAGAGGAAGACCTCGGACTTTAGGTGTCCATCCATCCAGATCCTTACCATTAAACAACTGGATCCAATCCTCCCGGTCCGATTCATCCGTCCCTGTTTGTTGCTGACATCCAGCAAAAATGAAGAAAAGTCCGCAAATGAGATAAACAATCTTCGTCATCAATTTCTAATTCAATTGCTTCAAATAAAACATGAATGCAATCAAATGTATCTATTTTATTCAAAACAAAAAAAGCCTCCCGGAGATTCCGGAAGGCTTTTTTGATCAGGATGGTTTTTCGGGTTTACATCTTAGTTGACGTAGAAGGTGCAGGTTTTTTCATGATATTGTCCGCACTTATCTTTGATTCGAACTTTCAGATGATAGCATCCTTTTTTCATATTTCTCAATTTGTAATCACCATTGCTGTTCTGTTTGCACCATTCGTATGGATACTGGCTCTCTTTTCGGATATATTGGTTATTCAGGTATAATTCCATGTATTCAATGTCCTGATATTTTTGTGCATCTACCCGTACATATACATCTTGTCCGTAGTTGTAGTAGTGATTGTTTTGTGGATATTTAAACCAGCTGTTCCAGTTGCAATAGTTTTGATTATTTCCACCTTGCACACAGATGTCATAGTAGATCGTGTGACAGCCACCGCACTTGTCATAAATTTTACATTTTAATTTGTAAGTTCCAGGTGACAGATTTCTCAGATAATTATCTCCACCGCTTGGTCGGCACCACTCATATGGATAACTGCTTTCTCTGCGGATAAATTTGTTGCCGAGGTAAAGGTCCATGTACTTTATATCTTGATATTTGTTTGGTTTTACTCGGACATAGACATCCTCTCCAGGGTAATAATTATGTTTCTTAGGATATTCGAAATAAGACTGCCAGGTACAATAAGTGTAATCTAAGGCTTCTACAT
>JAGQWV010000177.1 GCA_020437045.1 Saprospiraceae bacterium
CTGCCGGTGATAGAAATCCTCTTTTGCATCATTTGTAAAATATTAAGGGAAACTTTGGGGCCCTGCATAGCATTGATATATACAAGTCTGCCATCGGGCTTTAGGATATTGATATTTTTTTGAAAATAATCTCCACCAATCATGTCCAGGATTACATTTATTCCCTGATGTTTTAATTCTGTCTCAAAATCTTGTGTTTTATAATTTACAAATGAATGAGCTCCAAGACGAAGACAATATTGCCCTTTATCATCACTACCAACAGTGACAAAAACCTTAGCGCCTTTAGCTTTAGCCAATTGAATAGCGGTGATGCCAATGCCACTGGTACCTCCGTGTACTAAAAGCGATTCTTCTGCCTTTAATTTTCCCCGTTGAAAAACATTGTGCCATACCGTGAATACGGTCTCTGGAAGTCCGGCGGCGTCCACATAGGTGAAATGGGTAGGAATAGGAAGACAGTGGCCAGCACTAACATTTATGTATTCGGCATAACCACCTCCCGGAACCAGAGCACAAACTTTATCACCTTCAGCCCATTGTTTGACGTTGCTCCCTATGGACGCAATGATTCCGGCGACTTCCAAACCGGGAATGTCGTATGGCGCTCCCGGTGGAGCTGGATATTTTCCTTCTCTCTGAAGGATATCAGGGCGGTTAATTCCGGCAGCTTTTACCTGGATGAGTACTTCATTTTGACCAATCTCCGGTATCGCCCTTTCCTTGATTTGTAGTACCTCCGGACCTCCAAATCTGGTAATTACTACGGTTCGCATCATCAGTTTTGATATCTCGTGAAATTACAAAAGAACTTTTTCACGATCTTTAATAATACAGACGATGGTAATTTAAATTCATAAACGAACCTATTATTTATTTTGGTTATTGCCGCAGTTAAGGCGATTATTTGCAACACATAATGATGCTCAATCATCACTATGTGTTAGGAGAAAATTAGTGGTCATTTAGTTTTTAAGACCCATGGAAAGATGGTCTCGAAGGAATTTAATCTGTTCACCGGTTGCCATATCAAAAAGCGGACTGGGATAGTGAATAATGCCGAAATGGCCACCGTCAATTTGAATTAATTTTTTAGGTTCCGGAGCTAATTCATAAGCGCGTCTCGCCACCATGGTATTAGCTCCTGGCATTTCATCATCGTAAGACACCATCATCAGAATAGCTGCTTTGATATGTGGGATGGCAATGACTGAACTGAATTTTACCGGTACGATAGGATTTACATACGTGGCATTATTAACCCACCCCGTATTGTACCTCGCACCATATTCCATAAACCAACGAAAAGCAGTCAGGGGTTCAAGGAGGGCGGGGACGGTATTTTGGTCAAAGGAGACTACTGGTTTTGGACCCACTGTTGTTTCGGGTGTTGCTTCAATATTGCTGTGAAGGAAGGTTTCTTTAAGCGCCGCAAAGAGTTTGCCATCGGGATCTTCGGGAGGTAATGTTCGCCCACATGCGGGTACCTGAACAACAACTACTTTGACCCTGTGATCTATTGCTGCGACGACGATCGCTTCGTCTGCACTCATACTCTCTCCCCAGAGTGCGATGTTCTCTGGATCCGTTTCCGGTTGGGTTAAGGCAAAATTAATAGCATCGCGATATCCCCTGGCTTGGGTCCAACGGTTTAATTGTTGTCTTGGTTCGCCATCACTGATTCCCAAATTACGATGATCATACAATATGACTGCAAAACCAGCTTTCTTAAAGACTTCGGCATACCGGTCAGCGACCATTCCTTCAATGGTGGCGGAAAATCCGTGGGCCATGATGATCACAGGATATTTTCCTGGAGCCTGATCCGGTACATAAAATCTACCTCTCAAAGTTGCCCCTTCGGAGTAAAATTCTATCGGTTTATACATGGTATGCGTATTGTTGGTTTTGTCTGGATAAATGGTGTTTTGTGGCATTGCTAACATTGGCATGAAGCTAAAACCAAACATTTTAATTAGTTGCTTATACATGACCAGTTATTTTGGAGTTATCGATTGGATTTAGAAGACTTCTATGTCAGCGTCCTTGGGGTATATAGTTCGATAGGTGTGATAGTTAGGGGGATTGTTTGCATATAATGGTTTTTTGCAGGTTAATCGATGGTAATTTTGGCTTAACTAAAGATACTTTTTTTAATGCAATATCGGATACGAATTACTTCAATCGGAGGTAGTGATAAATCATTTTTAGAAGGTAATGATGACGTATTATTGATAAAGTAGACCTGATTTTAGTCTTGTGAGTTTTCGGTTACGATATTAGTGCTCTTTATATCTTGTTCCAAGATGTTCAATTTTATCCTCATAAGATCACGAAAATATTCCTCTCAAAATCACTTACCAGCGAATGTTTTTATCAATAAAGTCGATAAGGCTGTTAGCCATCATTTCTTGTTCTGCAATGGAGGGATGCCCGGGAGTACCCTTGTAAGGCATAAAATGGGTGTACATATTTGGATCATGAAGATTGGAGACGGCTGTCTGTATATATTCCATCCATTTCGAGCCTGTTTTAGTGGCATCCATATTTCCCAGTGCACATATGATGTGGGCATTCGGATAATGTAATCTTATTTGGGAAACGAATTTTTCATAAGCGTAAATAAGTTGAGTGTCGGTTGGAGGAATATCACCGAAGTACTTCTTAAATTCCGGACGTTCAGGCATATTGACTAACCAGGAATCATTCTGAAATAAATTAATCACGACAATGTCCGGCTGATAATTGCTGAAATCCCATTTACTGGTTGAATCATTTGGGTTAAGCCGGTCATAGAGATCGGGCATGATCAGGGGAAACCAGCTTATGGTGATGCCGATTCCACTTTTACAGATGCAACTGGATTCAGCATTGTAGTGACGGGACATCATTGCTGCATAACTTAGATAATGATTCGTAAATGTGCTGTCCGGTCGATCTAAGCCGGATGTATCTTCAACCGCATATCCGGCCGTGATGGAATTGCCATAAAACTCAATTTTTCTTTTTCGTGGTACAGATTTGGCTAAGACTTTCGCGTTTCCCTGTATCCGGAAACCTCCGAAATTGGTAGTCCCTGCAGACCATTCTGTACGTTTGAAAATTTCAACATGATGTTTACCTTCGGATAGACCTGAAGCTAACTGATAGTAACGTTGAGTAGTATCCGGTCTTAGCACTAACGGATCGTGATCATCGATGATGATATTGAAATAATTGTCACCAGTATTATCCCGAATTAATGCCTCAATGGATTTTCCTTCAAAATTGAGACTTACGGTGGCACCAGACCAGAAAAGTTCCACCCCTTCCTTTCCACTACTATCAACCCGGCCCCAGTAATCAATAGCAGGGCTGGTAAAATCTACCAGTACTTCTTTGTTTGTTCTGCAGGCTAATAAAGTCAAAAAACTAATGACTATTATAAAATTGAACTTGCGCATGGGTAAAGAATAAAATTTGTATGATACCTGCAAAATAAAGCAAATCATCATAAGGAACTCAGATGGTTCACTAAAAATCTCTAAGCCTAATTAAAATGATTTACTGATAAAATTTGAAGTCAACTAAACTCTTAGACTTCCCCGAAATCCCCGGGCTGCATAGTAGGAGTCAGCTCCATTATGATAAAGAAAGATAGTATTATATCTCCGGTCGCAAAAGACGGCACCCCCCAGTTTACGGATGTCTGCCGGTGTATGTACCCAACTCGATGTTTTAAGGTCAAATGCTCCCAGCGTTTGCAGATGTCTGTATTCTTCTTCCGTCAGAATTTCGATGCCCATTGCCGTAGCCATATCGATGGCGGTATCTTCGGGTTTGTATTTTTTTCTCGCTTCCAGGGCCTCGCGGTCATAACATATACTCCGGCGACCGGTTGGACTCTCCGGTGAACAATCGCAAAATATGTATTGACCATTTTTTTGATCCTGACCGATTAAATCAGGTTCACCGCCACTAATTTCCATCTGATTTAGAGACCATAATTTTTCCGGATTTTTTTCGATTTTTGAGACTACTTTTTCCCAGGAGATATCTTTGTGTCTTTTTTTATTTTTCTCAAAGCGGGTTTTCAATATTTCCAGCAATTCAGTTGCTCTATTTTCCGTCAATTTCGTTTTTTCATTTTTCATAAATTTTCGTTAGATGTGGTGATACAACTTTATTTTATCGATGTTATATTCTCTGATAATTCGTGTACTTTTTGCTTGATCTCATGAATCTTTTAGCAGGATGTAAAAATACTTTTTGATTTTCTTATGGCTGTGATTTTAATGGATGTTTGTATTGACCAATTTTCGGTCCGCCGGACGGAAAAACCAGGAGACCACTATAAGTATCAATAATAGCGTTGGACCGAAGGAATCAGCAAGTGGGTCGCCACTGGAGACATGCGAATAGATTGCTCCAGTCACCGTGAAGAAAAATCCGGCGTAGGCCCATTCTTTTACTAATGGATATTTTGGGACCAGGATAGCGACGACTCCCAGGATTTTCCAGATACCCAATTGCGTTAAAATGTACAGAGGATACCCAAGTCGGGTAAACATTTCCACTTCCTCCTCGATCCTGATTAATTGTACAATTCCCGCCGAAAGCATACCCAGTGATAGCCATATGGTAGCTATCCAGTAAATGACTTTGTTTCTTTTTTTCATCAAGATTTATTTTAGTGATTGAACAATTTGCTGCAGCT
This sequence comes from Saprospiraceae bacterium, assembly GCA_020437045.1. GTDB lineage: Bacteria > Bacteroidota > Bacteroidia > Chitinophagales > Saprospiraceae > JABDMH01. The sequence continues at coordinate 4,697 of JAGQWV010000177.1, forward strand.
TATTGTGAGCCATATTGATACCGTAGGCAAAAGGCAATTCCAGCATTTTATCCCGGTCTTCAACGGATTTATAGATTATTTGAATGGTGAGTTTACTGGTGTTACTATCTATTTCTTCAAATTCCAGAAATTCCAGTTGGACAGGGAATGGAGTCTTCATCATCTGAAATGTCCTTATGATCCGGGAATCAGGAATAAACTCGTGATAAACTCCCTGAAAAACATGTTCATTCCCTCTGGGGTCAATGGTGATAAATTGATAGCCTCCCTGACTTTTATTTTCGAGTCTCTCTACCCTGGTACCCATCCATTGCTCTATGATTTCAGGCTCCTGGTAAGCTTTGAAAAGCAGTTTTAGCGGCAAATCAAATTCCCGGGTAATAAACAACTCCTGCCTACCATCTGCGGCATTGATTTTGGTTTTAAACTCCATGCTGATGACTATTTATCGGGTTTGTAATTTTTCATGATAGACTCTAATTTATTAAAGCGGCTTTCCCATAACCTGCGGAAGGGCTCAACGAAGTCTGCTATCTCCTTGACCTTGTGTGGGTTGAGATGATAATAGATTTCTCTTCCATTTTGCTCTTGTGCTAATAATTCGCATTCCGTTAGAATCTGAATATGCCGGGAAATTGTTTGACGAGAAGAGTCAAAATGTTCGGCTATGGCTCCGGGAGTCATAGCATGCAAAGCAACCATGGTAATGATGGCTCTGCGGGTGGGATCGGCTATTGCCTGGAAAACATCTCGGCGAAGTTCCATATGCAGCTATTTGACTGCAAATATATATGCAGTTATTTAGCTGCGCAAATTTTTTTCTTTTGTTAAATGGTTCAGTGGTAAAATTTTGCTTAGTAAAGACCAGATTTGACTTTCAGAAGGAACGATGAACGACTGATGTGAAGATAGCAATGGCTACGGGCCTACAGGGTTTTGGAAGATATTTGGGACTAAGGAATGAGAGAAGCAGAAGTAACGCCATTGCAACAATATATTGGCTTTCACTTACTGGAATTAATTCTTAGTTCTGTTTTGTATTAAGGTATAATCTTCCAATGCTAACCGGATACTGGCTAGTACTAATCCAGGATCATCCCGCTGAATATAGTGCCCAGCTTTTACACTATAAAATAATCGGCCATAAGGAGAATTGTTTACCACATTTGTCCAGTTCTCAATCCAATGTTTCGTTCGGGCACGGAACAGTGCTTCCTGATTAAAATGTTTTGATTGATATTGTGGCGGAACGGAAAATCTTCCGCCGACTAGAAAGTGGATGGGAATCGATGGCAATGTTTTTTCATTCAATTCTTGGAAGTTGGAAGCTCTTAAATGATACAGCATGACCAACTCTTGTTGTGTTTTGATGTTTTTACTGGAGTCAATGGCAGGACTTTGACTGAATTTGGCATTCATCATCGAGTCAATAAATTCATCAGAGACGCCAATTTCCCGGTAGGGCAAAGCAAAATCCGATAAATTCTGGGTAAAATCAGCGGGATCAACAAAAATTAATCCCGCTAGATCTTCCGGGTAGAAATTGGCATAACCTCTTAAATAGACACCTCCGAGTGAGTGACCCACCAATAGAAAGGGAGGTTTTATATCCAGTTGCGTGAGGATACTTTTTAATTTCCGGGCATTATATTCCATGCTGGGAAATTGGTGATCCGCTTCGGAGTTGCCAGTTCCTGGCCGGTCGTACATAAATAAAGGAAATTGATCACCAAGGATCTCCATTAATGTATCCCATGAGCTAATGGTCTCCCCATGTCCATTTTCGAAGATAATAACCGGTTGGCTTTCCTGCCTGTTTTTTAAGCCAATGATTTTGATATGGATCCGGACATCATCTACCGTAACATAATTTTCCTGGGCAGCACAGTAAAAATAACTGATCATCAGGATGGCTATGATAAATTTTCGCATGGTCTCAATGTAGATCTATGATAATTCTATTCTTCTTAGGAAGAATGGTAAAAATGATGATTTTGGAGTGAATCATTATCGATGATCAGATCAACGCTCTTAAGGATATAATGAAATTTCGACCAGCAGCCGCGATACCGGAACTATAAGGACGGTAGCGCTGATCGGTGATATTTTCCAAACCCAGATTCAGCGATATCGCCGGACTTAACTGGTAAGACCCTTTTAGGTTAAGGGTGCTCCAGCCAGGGGAATAAGGATCACCGTTTGCATCTGCTGCGTAGATTTCCGTTTTTCCCCGCTCTTCCTGAGCAAGATCTTGATAAGATACCTCGCTACTATATACTGCATATAGTTGCAATTTAACTTTCTTTTGCTGCCAGGTTATCCTACTCATGCCAAAGGTGGGAGCGGCATGTCTCGAAGGACTTTTGGTGCCATCGTCCAATTCTTCTTCTCCTTTTTGAACGTTTATTTGACTATCCAGTGTCAATCCTGAAGCTAATCTGATTTCCAA
>JAGQWV010000178.1 GCA_020437045.1 Saprospiraceae bacterium
TCGTTCGTATCCTACAATTCAACAAATAAACACTTTAACCCTTAAACCGACCTATCTTCCTACCAGATCGCGACCTATACTATTGTAATAAAATCCGATATCCTGCATCGGTCGAAGATCGTAGAGATTGCGACCGTCGAAAATGACCGGTGCGTTCATGAGTGATTTCATTTGGTCAAAATCAGGTGTCCGGAAGACACTCCATTCGGTCAAGATACACAAGGCATCGGCATTTTCCAGGACATGATATTGGTCTTCTCCGAAGATAATTTTATGTGCAAATTCTCCTTTGGCATTGTCCATGGCCTCCGGATCAAAGGCAGCAATTTCTGCATTCATCTTTAATAGTTCACGCATGATAGTCAATGCCGGAGCTTCGCGAATATCATCGGTGTTGGGTTTAAAAGCAATACCCCAGATGGCGATTTTTTTCCCGGCAAGATCTCCATTAAAGTAAATCTTAAGTTTGTCGATAATTCTATGCTTCTGAATATCATTTACATTCATGACTGCATCAAGAATCTTAAAATCATAGGCAGCCTGGTGTGCCGTTTTCGACAAGGCCTGCACATCTTTGGGGAAACAACTACCACCGTATCCTACTCCCGGAAAGAGAAAGCGCTTGCCGATACGACCATCGCTACCCATTCCTTTGCGAACAAAATCAACATTGGCACCGACGGCTTCACATAAGTTTGCAATTTCATTCATAAAACTGATACGGGTGGCCAAATACGCATTGGAAGCATATTTGGTCATTTCTGCCGATCGCTGATCCATAAAAATGATCGGATTACCCTGGCGGACAAAGGGTCCATAAAGCATTTGCATTCTTTCCCGTGCCCGCTCCGAGCTGGTACCGATCACTACCCGATCCGGCTTTAAAAAATCATCGATAGCCGCACCTTCCCGAAGAAATTCCGGATTGGCGACTACATCAAATAAATCACGTGATAATTTTTTAGAAAGTATAGCTTCCACTTTCTCGGCGGTGCCAACGGGTACGGTACTCTTGTCCACAATCACCGTATATTTTTCAATCATGGTGCTCATTTGCTCAGCGACCTGCAAAACAAATGATAAATCGGCAGAGCCATCCGCTCCCGGAGGAGTGGGCAACGCTAAAAATATGATATCGGAATTCTTGACCGTAGTCTCGAGATCCGTCGTAAACTTCAGTCTTCCCTGGCGCGAATTTCGTTCAAACAAAAGTTCTAGTCCCGGTTCATAAATTGGCACATAACCATTCTTCATGCGCTCTACTTTATTTGCATCAATATCTACACAGGTGACTTTATTGCCGGTCTCCGCAAAACAGGTGCCTGAGACAAGGCCGACGTAACCGGTTCCTATTACAGAAATGTTCATTACTTAATGTGTTTAATCTATGTATTTGTTAATCTCGAGAAACTGCTATTCAGCTTCCTGTTCCTTTCCTTTACCATCGAGATACGGCTTCGCCGTCCATGAGTCGCGGGTACTATGGTAACTATGGTTTCGATCGTATAAAAAAGGACGGACACTAAGCCTTAGTGACTATAATGTCAGCCCCAATATTTTCTGCCCATTGCTTCCACCGGATGGTCTTCCTCATCTTTAGAATGCTTCCAGCCTGGCAACGGCTTTAATAATTTAGGATCAATCTCCACACGGAGACCTATCCCGATATATTGTAGTTCTACTAAAAAGTTCTTACCCAAATCACTAACCAACTTTCCCTGAATACCGGTGAGATTGCCGGAAATAATCTCGACCGGTTTTCCCTTTTTAAAGGCAATTTCTTCGGTTTCGATTTCATCAATTTCCAGACAGATTCTTTTTAAAAGTTGAATTTCGGAATCTGGAATAGCGATCAGGTTTTTCGAAAAATGAATAAACTTGATCACATATTCGGTTTCCAATACCGGCACATACTGGTTTCGGGTAATTTTTACAAATGCGTAGCAATTAATCAGTGGCAAATCAATGACTTTTCGCTTGCGACTATATTGTCTCACCACTTGATTTACCGGCACATAACATTCGATTCCTCTTTTGGTAAGTCTTCTGGCCACTTCCTTCTCCGCTCTGAATTTGGTATAGATAGCAAACCACTTAGGCGTATGATCGCTTAAATGATTTTCCGTTAATGCCAAATTACCGCGTACTTCCATTTACAAACTCCAATACGTTAGTTCAGGATCATTAAAATGATACATACTTTTTATATCAAAAAGGATTGGTTTGTCCTTCATGATCGATTTAAAATACGCAGGATCAAAATCCTGGTAAGCGGCGTGATTCACCGCAACAATGACGGCATCGTAGTCATCATCCAATTTAGCCGTCAAAGAATATTTATACTCTTTGCTTACTTCATTGGGTGAAGCGTGGGGATCATGGATATGTACATGAATCGCATATTGCATGAGCTCTTCGATCAGATCAGCTACCTTGGAGTTGCGGATATCCGATACGTTTTCCTTAAATGTTACGCCAAGTACTGCTACCTTACAATGATTGGGATTTTTGCCATTCTTAAGCAGAAGCTGCAATAATTTTTTGGCGATAAAAGCAGGAATACCATCATTTACCCTTCTCCCGCTGAGAATTACCTGGGGATCATACCCCAGTTCTTTGGCCTTGTGAACAAGATAGTAAGGGTCAACCCCGATACAATGCCCACCAACCAGGCCCGGCTGATACTTCAAGAAATTCCACTTGGTACCCGCAGCCGCCAGCACTTGCCTTGTGTTGATACCCATGCGGTCAAAGATAATAGCCAATTCGTTGACAAAAGAAATATTAAGATCCCGCTGTGTGTTTTCGATCACCTTTGCCGCTTCTGCTACTTTGATACTTTCTGCTTTGTACGTGCCGGGTTCAATAACGTCTTCATAAATCCGGCTGATTTCTAATAACGCCTCGAGGTCACTACCTGATACGATTTTAAGAATTTTCGTCACGGTGCGCTCTTTATCTCCGGGATTGATACGCTCTGGCGAATATCCTAATTTAAAATCCGTGCCGAGTTTAAGTCCAGATTCTTCCTCCAGAATCGGAAGACAATCTTCTTCGGTACATCCGGGATAAACGGTGCTTTCGTATACTACATAATCTCCCTTTTTGAGCACCTTACCCACGGTATGCGAGGCGGAAAGCACCGGAACCAAATTTGGAGTACGTGATTCATCAACCGGCGTCGGAACCGCCACAATATAAAAACTGGCTTTTTTCAGTACTTCGGGATCAGACGTAAAGGTAATATCGGATCCTTCAAAATCGGATGCTTCCAGTTCATCAGACGGATCGATATGCACCCGCATCATCTGGACCCGGGGCTCGCTGATATCAAAACCAATCACTTTAAATTTTCGGCCAAAGGCCAGTGCCAAAGGGAGTCCTACATATCCCAAACCAATAATTCCTATGGCTGTCTCCTTGTTTGATAGTCGTTCGTACATACTCATGTTTGCGAAATTTGGTTCCTCTCATCATTCCACAACATCAAAGGTTTGGGCGTAAATGCAGACCAGTCAATATCATCTTTTTCTCCCGGTTGATAGATGAGGTACCGTATTTTACGGCGAATCACATGTTCAACCTTATCGATTAATTTGATCAGATAATTAATATCAATGTTGCCTATGAAAATGAGATCTATCACCTGACTATCCAGGCCCCGGCTAAAACTACCGGCAAGATAAACCTCCTTGACATCACCCAGCCGTTCAATGACATTAATCACTACCTTGTCAAGACCTACATGTTTTAAGACGATGTTATGCACTTCCTGAAAAAGAGGATGTTTAGTATTTGCTTTAAATAATTTTTTATTACCCTCAATGGACGACGACAACATGCCTGCTTTCTCCAAACGGTTGAGTTCCAATCGAATGGCATTGGTAGATTCACCAAATTCTCCCTCCAAACCACGCAAATAGGCAGTGTTATTACTGTTTAAAAAAAACTTAAGTAATAACTTAATTCGTGTCTTGGAAGAAATTAGTGTTTCGATCATAGATTGAGTAGCAATATTACTCAATCTCTAACCAAAAGCCAAGCCAAAATCAGGAATTCATGGTGTCGCGGTAAATCTTACGGGCTAACACAAAGGTTACTCCAATCATGATGCCAAGAATGAGCCCTATTACACCGGCCCGGATCAACGATTCACTTTTAACAGAGAGTGGTGGCAGAGGACTATCGATCAAGGTAATAAATGGTTCTTTGTTGCGCAGGGACATTTCGGATAGTTGCAGGTTTTTCATGGCCTCCCCATAGACTAACTGAAGACGGCTTACTTTTGCAGCCAGACGACTGCGCTGCAGCTCTCCCTCCCGGGCAGAATAAACATTCTGGCTCCGGTCGATAAAGTTAGCCAGGGAATATTCGGCATCCGACAAAGCCTGGGCCAGAGAATCGGTTTTATCCTGAAAAATATGGTAGGTCGTCTGTGCTTTCTCGATAGACTTCTCTACATAATAATCTCGTAAACTTCCAAATAAGGTGTCAAGAAATACAATCGATAAATCCTGATTTCTTCCATCAAATTCCAGGGTCATAATCCCAGTGTCTTCGCTGTACGAAGTGCGATACATGCCTGGCACATCTTCACTACCAAGTACCACACCCAGCAGGCTTTTCAATGCCCGGTTTTCCACCATTTGGAAGGCATCGATATTCTCATGACTAAAATGAAAATCCTTCAGTCCGGTGGTGTCTTCACTCCAGCGTTCGGGAAGGTCAGAGTAATCGATAATGTGATTGGCAATAAAATCAAGCTTTCCATCAACAGATGCTTTGGTAAATAAGGCCATCTGCACTACCCGGCGCGATTTTGAAATTTCCAGAATCTTATCCAGATTGTATGATCCAGATCGGCCACCACTGAACCCAAACTGGCCCAGCACCCTGGAAACCGAGCTGAAATTCCCACCCTCATCTTCATCAACCATGAAGGTAAGTTTGCCTGGATAGCTGACTGGAGTAGCATAAGCCGTATAGACCTTATAGAGAAAAAAGGGAAGAGCAATTAACCCGATCAGCAACCAATGACGCCATAGCTCATGCCAATACTCCTGAATTTTAAGTATCAGTTCTTTGAGCGTAATTTCATCGGCATATACCTGATTTTCTGGCTCCATTTATGCAGGTTCGTAATTTAGAAATGGTGCCATCCACCGTTCAGCTTCCTCTGTAGTCATGTTTTTACGACGGGCGTAATCGATCACCTGATCCTGACCAATCTGACCCAGTCCAAAATACTTACTCTCTGGATGGCTGAAATACCATCCGCTTACGGCAGCCGTGGGATACATAGCGTAATGCTCGGTTAAATTGAGCTCAATTTGATCACTTACGGTCAATAATTCAAATAAAGTTTCTTTTTCCGTGTGTTCGGGGCAGGCAGGATATCCCGGCGCCGGTCGAATGCCCTGGTATTTTTCAGTGATCAACTGATCATTAGTAAGGTCTTCCTGTGGTGCGTAACCCCAAAGCTCCTTACGGACCTTCGCATGTAATAATTCCGTAAAGGCTTCCGCCAACCGATCGGCAAGTGCTTTAAGCATTATCGCGTGATAATCATCATGAGCATCCTCGAACATTTTTACCCATGGTTCCATGCCCACACCCGCTGTCACCGCAAAAGCACCAATGTAGTCCGGTTTCGATCCCTTGGGGGCGATATAGTCCGCCAGAGAAAGGTTTGCGTTCTGTTGAGCTTTTTTCCTCTGCTGGCGAAGAAAGTGAAGTGTAGCCCGGGTTTTTGTCCGCTGATCATCTTGATATATTTCGATGTCATCACCTATGGAGGCGGCCGGGAAAATACCAACAACAGCCTGGGCAGTGAGCCACTTCTCTTTTATAATTCTATCCAGTAAGTTCTGAGCATCCTGATAGAGCCGGGTAGCCTCTTCGCCCACTATTTCATCGGTAAGTATCTGAGGGTAACGACCCGCTAGCTGCCAACTACTAAAAAAGGGTGTCCAATCGATATATTGCCTTATTTCCGAGAGGTCATAATCGAGATAGGTTTTGGTACCCATAAAGGTTGGTTTTGGAGGCGTGTATGATGAAAAATCCAGTTGCAATTGATTGTTCCTTGCCGCTTCAAGGTCAATAAATTCCTTGGCTCCCAACTGCCCGGCTCGTTGTATCCGCATGCGCTCATATTCCTGGCGGATATCATCGACAAATGCATCCCGGCTTACCCGATTATCTGTCAATAAAGATCCGACAACACCCACACTTCGGGAAGCGTCAAGCACATGAATGGTAATCCCTTTATAATTGGGTTCGATTTTTACGGCAGTATGCACTTTGGAGGTCGTTGCTCCACCAATAAGGAGCGGAATATCAATTTTACGCCGTTGCATTTCCTTTGCCACATGCACCATCTCATCCAGCGAAGGGGTAATCAGTCCGCTCAATCCAATAATATCGACATTTTCTTCCAGTGCCTTGTCCAGAATTTTGTCAGCCGGCACCATGACCCCCAAATCAATGATGTCGTAGTTATTACATCCCAGCACCACTCCAACGATATTTTTTCCTATATCATGTACATCACCCTTTACCGTCGCCAATAAAATTTTTCCCTTGGCTTTGACATCTTCCCCACCTAATTTCTCTTCTTCAATAAATGGGGTCAGATAGGCAACAGAGGTTTTCATAACCCGGGCGCTTTTGACTACCTGAGGCAAGAACATCTTACCGGTGCCAAAAAGATTGCCTACGATGTTCATGCCGTCCATCAATGGGCCTTCGATCACATTGAGTGCTTTATCATATTTCAGTCGGGCTTCTTCGGTGTCTGCCTCGATAAACTCGGTAATGCCTTTTACCAGGGCATGGGCAATGCGGTCTTCTACTGGCATATTCCGCCAGGAAAGATCCCGCTCCATCTGTCGGCCACTGCTCTTAATGGTTTCTGCATATTTAGTCAGGGCTTCAGTAGCCTCCGGAGTCCGGTCAAAGATGACATCCTCGACCAGCTTCAACAGATCTTTGGGGATTTCTTCATATACTTCGACCATACCGGCATTGACGATCCCCATGTCCATCCCTTCCTGAACCGCATGGTACAAAAAGGAGGAATGCATGGCCTCGCGTACCGTATCATTTCCTCTGAAAGAAAAGGAAAGATTGCTCACACCACCACTAATTTTAGCGCCCGGACAAGTCTCCTTGATTTTTCTGACCGCCTCCAAATAATAAATAGCATACCGGTTATGCTCCTCAATACCGGTGGCGATCGCAAAGATATTGGGATCAAAAATGATATCTTCCGGGTTAAATCCAACGACCTCGGTAAGTAACTTATAGGCGCGCTGACAGATCGATACTTTCCGCTTTACGGTATCTGCCTGTCCCTCTTCATCAAAAGCCATCACCACGACAGCGGCACCATATCTTCGAACTTTTCGGGCCTGTGAAAGAAATATTTCCTCACCTTCCTTGAGCGATATGCTGTTCACAATTCCCTTACCCTGGAGGCATTTTAATCCGGCTTCGATTACGCTAAATTTGGAAGAATCAACCATGACCGGCAGACGGGCGATATCTGGTTCGGAAGCGATTAAATTGAGGAATTTGGTCATCGCCTGTTCGGAATCAAGCAACCCCTCATCCATATTCACATCAATGATTTGCGCACCACCTTCCACCTGCTGACGGGCTACTTCCAGTGCCTCTTCATATTTATCTTCTTTGATCAGTCTGGCAAATTTTCGCGAGCCCGTGACATTGGTTCGTTCACCGATATTTATAAAATTGGCATCCGGCCGGATAATCAGGGGCTCCATACCGCTTAAGCAGGTGTATCCCGATCTTGATTTAACCTGATGGGGCTTGACACCACTTACTCCTTCTACCATTAGTTTGATGTGTTCCGGTGTGGTGCCACAACAACCTCCAATGATATTGACTAGACCGCTTTCAGCAAATTCCCGAATGTATGCCGTCATCTCCTGAGGACTCTGATCGTACTGGCCAAATTCATTGGGAAGTCCCGCATTAGGATACGCACTGATAAAACAGGGAGCAATCTCGGAAAGATCGTATAAATGGGGTCGCATTTCTTTTGCGCCCAACGCACAATTCAGACCCACACTAAAGAGGTCCATATGGCTCACCGATATCCAAAATGCCTCAACCGTCTGGCCACTAAGGGTACGCCCGCTGGCATCGGTAATAGTGCCGGATACCATGACCGGGAGATCTGTCATCTTTTCTTGCTGCAACAGATCGACTGCATAAAGAGCCGCTTTGCAATTTAAAGTATCGAAAACAGTTTCGATCAGGAATATATCCACCCCCCCATCCAGCAAACCCCGGGCCTGATCGTAATAGGCGGTCACTAATTGGTCAAATGTTACGGCCCGATATCCTGGTTGATTAACATCCGGTGATAGCGATGCACTCCGGGTGGTGGGTCCCATAGCGCCAGCCACAAACCGGGGTTTCGTTGAATCATTTTGTAAATAGCTATCGACGGCTATCCTTGCTGCTTTAGCCGCGGCTACATTGATATCATAAACCAGGTGCTCACAATTGTAATCAGCCTGGGATATAGCCTGGGCATTAAAGGTATTAGTCTCTATGATATCGGCTCCAGCATTCAAATAAGCCAAATGGATGTCGGTAATAATCTCCGGCTGGGTTAATGACAGAAGATCATTATTTCCCTGTAAATCCTTGGGATGATTAGTAAGGATGTCACCGCGAAAATCTGATTCCTTCAATTGATACTTCTGGATCATAGTACCCATGGCGCCATCGATGACCAATATTCGCTCGGTAACTAATTTCCTGAGTATATCTTTCATGCATCCCGTTTTTATATCAACTGCTATAAACGATGCAAAGTACTGGAATATTGAGGACTAATACAATGCCTGGGCAAACGGAAGCCAAATCAGGTGCTCCAAGATAGCCGGGAGCAGAAGAGAAGACGGAGACAAGGGCCATCACCCAAAAAAGATCATGAGGGTACGTCCTGTGGAAAACCTCACCATAGAGCCCGATCCATAGATGCAAACATCGAAATAAAAATCATTAGAAAACGCAACTGGATCGAACCCTCAAATCATATACGTCAACCTTTGGTTAGTTGATATCCTGCCTCATTTTGAGCTTGTCGATCGCTGCTTTCATGGCATCCTTATTCAGTTGATCGGGGGCTTCTGCATAGGCCATTTCGGCAAATTTTAATGCTTCTTCATATCGTTCTACGGCTGCCAAACCCCTCGCCATTCCCACACTGGTGGGCCAGACTCCGTCAAAATGCTCATAATTGTATGTAAAGATGTCTAGTGCCTTCTCCTTTCTACCCAAGTTGATCAGTTGACGGCCTAAATTATGGATCAGAAACGGCGTTGCCGTCGGATCCGCTAATGCCGTAGTCATGACTTCGTCTGCTTCCTGCATCTTATCCATCTTCATCAGAATCGATGCCTTGTTCTGGAGGGTATTAAAGTCCTTCACACCAACAAAGGGTGCACTAATAGCTGCATCTGCCCAAATTAGCGCCTGATCCAGATGCGTGTTGTGGCTGAGACAGAATTGCGACGCTGCCACCAGGTTTTGATGGTTAAATCCTGCCGATCCCTGCAATTCCTTCTCGAAGGTGTTGACATACAGATCATTGTAGTCTTTGACTTTGATATGCATGGGAATGAGCTTATTCTCCCATTTTAAGGCAAGCGTAGCCCCATCCGGTTCGCGATCAATAAATTCGTAGGTGAGCCATTCTGTGTGTTCGCATGACTCGGGTTGTACATCAACCCGTAAAGCGTCCTCATTCTCATTGTAGTAGTAACTTCCCCATTGACTGGTATTTGTGGAAAAAATCCAGGTCCAGGGATCCGACTCGTGGGTGATCAAATGCAACCCGTAGGATCCGGCAGCAAGATCTTGCCCCTCAATGGTAACATCGTTAGAAAAGGTAATGACTGTATTCTCATTAGCTCCGGCTCTCCATGGTCCGGGGTTTCCATTTCCAAATCCCAGATCGGTTAGACCATATGGTACCAGTTGACCCCAGATCTTTCCGGTGCGATCTTCTCCACCAGGTCCGGTGACATCGGGGCTACTGTAGAGAACAGATACTTCGACAATTCCGCCAATATGCTGCATAACCATGGATTTCTGATTGTCACCACTGGGTGGCAAACTCAGGTTTTGACTCCATCCATACTGCAGGCCGATGGAACTAATGAGTAGCACATATATTAGCTGAAATTTGCTCATAACAAGAGATTTTATTGATGAATAAGTTGCATGAAAATACATTACCGGCATAATTTGATGTTTTTCTTATCGATTAAAAGAAGATTTATATCGATTGATCAAAGGAGAAATGATGTAAAAGCACTTCACAGCATGATAGTCATTGGTCATAAGTCGTGAGAAGTAACGGTACATTTGTTGAATGGAATTGCCCCTGGTCGGATAAAATCGACTTTCAAGAGTGGCCTCAAGAATTCAAACGTAACATAACGGCAGGCATATCTCTTTCAACTGACATTTCGGTTTGTACCAATAAGCCGGCATTCTTCGTTCCATAATTCGGCATTTAAATTGCCCGTACTATTTTTGCGGCTTGAATTTACATTATGATTCAAAGACAGATTTTAGATACCGATCAAAAAGCGCTGGAGATCAATCTTGACGAACGGATCTATGGCACTTTTGCCGAGATTGGTGCCGGTCAAGAGGTGGCCCGGATTTTCTTTAAGGTTGGGGCCGCAGCGGGGACGATTGCCAAGACCATGTCCGCCTACGACAAAACATTTTCTGATAAAATATACGGCACGGAGAAAAGCGGGCGATATGTGTGTGAGTCCCGGCTATATAAAATGCTGGATCATGAATACCATCTGTTGCATTCGCGGCTTAAACACGAACGTCCCAGTAATCTCTTTTTCGTCTTTGCCGACACGATTGCCGCCCTCAATTACCAGCGGACTATAAAAGGGCATGGCTGGCTTGGTGTCAGATTTCAACTACATCCCAACCAGCCTCCTAATGATTTTGTGGTGCATGCTAAAATGCTGGATAATGACCCACAATTGCAACAATCAGCCATTGGGATTTTAGGCGTGAATATGATCTATGCCTGTTTTAATCATTTTGAGGACCAAAAGGCACTGATTGATTCCTTAATGGATGGCATAAGGGAGCGGGTCCTTGTTGACTTAATTCGCTTGACCGGTCCTGACTTTAAAGACGTGGATAGTCGTCTGGTATGCCTGGATATGGTTAGACTGGGACTGACGGATGTAGCAATGTTTGATGAGGCTGGTCAATGTATCCATGCGTCTGAATTTCTCTACCGGAAGTCGTTGATGGTTGTCCGGGGTCATTTCCGACCTCCGACTTTGGTAACCAACGACGTATTTAAAGTTGCTTATCGGCAATTTAAGCATGATGCAGCGGCAGATGCCTCTCCGTCAGAGCTCATGGCAGGGTTGACTTTGGACTACTTGTCCGGAAATGGAGAACTTGATGAGAAAGATTTTCTCGACCGGGCAGACATGCTCTGTGCCAGTAAGAAAAAAGTGATCGTATCCAACTGTACCAACCATATTTCTTTGATTCATTATCTGGATGACTTCAAAATCCCCCAGTTAGGTCTGGTGATTGGTGTCCGGGAATTATCTCAGCTCATTTCGGATAAATTCCGGGAGCATGAAAATGGCATGCTTCTGGCAGAATTTGGTCAACTTTTTACCAAAAATTTGAAGGTCTATGCTTATCCGGCGCTGGCTGATGATATGAAATCACTGATTACCATCGATAATCTACCCATTCCCTCAGGTATCAGTTTTTTGGTTAAATTTTTAATTGAAAATCATTTTATCGTACCGGTCGAACACTATAACCGGGAAATATTATCCATCATTCCCAACAATGTTTTTCAGATGATCAAAAATGGAGACCGTGGTTGGGAAGAATTTATATCCACTGATCTGGCCCTGAAAATCAAGGAACAAAAACTGTTTGGATACCATTCTTAAGCATTATTTATGAAAATCCATCTCCTACTATTGTTGACCATTTTTGCTTGCCAGGGTCCATCATTGAGGGATGCCAACCATACGGAATTGTCTGATACTGGCATCATACTGACTGCTTCGACAAGGGCTTTGCAAAAGGATACCATTCCCACCTGGTCCATTGCATACATCATGGGAAAATTTGATCCCGCTCTCGACACTAATTTCATTGTCGTAGACCGTACTTTTGCCGATCGGGAGGGCTTATATCTTCGCAAGGACACCTATGAGGCATTCAAAAAAATGCATGCCGCAGCCCAGCAGGAAGGCGTCTCATTAATCATCCGGTCGGCGACCAGAAATTTTGATTATCAAAAAGGTATCTGGGAGCGAAAATGGACGGGTGAAACGCCATTGGAATCGAATAAACTAGCGACCGGTTTTAATGATCTTACCACCCGGGCCCGGGAAATTCTAAAATATAGCTCTATGCCGGGAAGCTCCCGGCATCACTGGGGTACGGATATGGATTTAAATGCTTTTTCAAATCAATACTTCGAGCATGGTGAAGGAAAAAAAATCTACGATTGGCTGACTGATCATGCCTCGCAATATGGATTTTGCCAGCCGTACACCGATAAGGCCACCGGGAGAACAGGCTACGAAGAAGAGCGGTGGCATTGGTCATACCTGCCCATTTCCTGGGAATTGACCCAAAACGCAAAAAAGTTTTTAAAAGATACCATGATAGATGGATTCAAGGGTGCAGAAGAGGCGGTCAAATTGGGAATAGTAGACAATTATGTCATGGGAATAGATAGCTCATGCCTCAGTGAATCCATCCGATCTAATCCGGTAAATAATTAATTGTTTATCTTAATAGCCTAAACATTTTACGAACATCATGTCACTCACAGAATCTAATATGCTTGAGCTGGGTACTTTGGCTCCTTACTTTAGCTTACGAGATGTAGTCTCAGATGAAATGATTAGCATCGACGATTTAAGATCGGATCTGGGTACCGTTATTATGTTTTGGTGCAACCATTGCCCCTATGTGATACACGTAACCGATATGGTGTTGGAAATTGCAGAAAAATATATGATGAAAGGCTTCAATTTTGCTGCCATTTCCTCCAACAATATCGAAAAATACCCTCAGGACGGCCCGGAAAAAATGCGTCAGCTAGCTGAAGAAAAAAACTATCCCTTTCCTTATCTTTTTGACGAATCACAAAATGTAGCCAAGGA
>JAGQWV010000179.1 GCA_020437045.1 Saprospiraceae bacterium
ATTAATCAACCCCTAAAGGAATAACATTTATGTTGCTCAACATCGATACTAGTGAAAAACGAGATTGTCTGAGATGAGCGGCAATACCCGGGTACGAATTCTCCGGGCCCCTGGGTCACCATGGCCACCTTCGTACAACTCGAGTAGATGAGGTATATCTTGCGATACAAGAATAGAAGAAAACAATTGTACTGCATTCAAGCCGGGATCACGGTATCCGCAATCAACAAATAGGGCATTTAATTTCAATAAAGGGGAAGCATCCTTGGCAGCGATTTCCACTGGATCAAACCGGCTCCATCTCTCTAGTACCTTCATATCGTAGCTTAGGCTATCACCAGTCCAATAAACGGGAAGATC
Organism: Saprospiraceae bacterium; assembly: GCA_020437045.1. GTDB lineage: Bacteria > Bacteroidota > Bacteroidia > Chitinophagales > Saprospiraceae > JABDMH01. The sequence continues at coordinate 361 of JAGQWV010000179.1, forward strand.
GGCAAGATAAGGTCCTGCCTGAGGGTTAGGAGAGAAGGCAACAGAAAATCCCAAAAGTCTGCGTAAGGCACCACTTTCAGGATTGGCATCTTCCGCAAGAAGTAATTCCCTCCAGTGTTTGATGTCACCGAATCTTGGTAACCTTTGAAACCCCATCTGCCCGGGATACATGGCATATACGACTCCATAAACACCGGGATTCTTTAAAGCAATATCCAAAACTCCCCGTCCACCCATGGAAGCACCGACCAGGGCACGACTTTCCGGTTTTGCCAGGGTCCGGTAGTGATGATCGACATACGACACTAATTCTTCAACAATAAAATCTGCCCAATAACCAGATACAGGTGAATTGGCATATTGACACCCTCCATAAAAATTCCGGGCATCAGGCTGCACCAATATCATCTCTTCAATCTTGTGTCCTACTATCAATGAATCCAGCAAATTCTGTATAGGCGCATTGGATATCTTCAAAATATTGCGCTCTTTTGACAATACCCGGTTCCCATGTAAAAAATAGACCACCGGATAGCGATGTTGCGCATCTTTAAAATAACTGGGAGGAAGATATACGGACACATATCGTGATCCGGGATCGCCCAGGAGGTTCTTTTCCAAAGCCGGGCTTTCTATTAAGATTTCCTCGAGACGATTTTCCTGTCCTCTCAATAGTTGAAAGTAGAAGACTCCGAGAATCATTAATAATGTCCATTTCATGTCATGTTACATTTCGTGGCTTGGGTATAATTCAAATCTTATGATCACACCGCCCTACAAACTTTTTAAGACCGTTATAATTGAATAGTATAATCCAGCAATTCATTGCCTCCTACATTTCCATGTCCGGGAATAACCGTTTTTAAATTTGGCAATGTTTCTTTGATGCGCATGACCGTGTTCGACCATTCCTCCGTATTGGCATCTCCGAGGAAACCTTTGCCAGCACCCATGGATTTCATCAGGCATCCCCCGAAAAGTGTTTTTTCAGATGGTATAAAACCTACGATATTGTCTTTGGTATGGCCTTCCCCAAAAAACAGCAATTGCACTTCCTGAGCACCCACATTGATCGTCATCTCATGTTCAAATCCTTTCCGGGGTTTATCGGCATTTTCTCCTTTTGCTTCCAGGATCTCAAGCGTCCGGTTGTTTGCGATTGATTGAATTCCCCTCTCATGAAACTGAGCAATACCTCCGAGACAATCCTCGTGGAAATGCGTAACCACTAATGCTTTAAGATGCTTACCCTGCTTATGCTGTATCCAATTAAGTAATTGTCTTGATGCCTCCTCATTCGCAGGTGTATCAAAAACGATTGCTTCATCTCCATTTATGAAGATCATTCCATTGCAGGCAACTTTCCCGAAATCATTAGTAGTGAGATAAGATTCGTGAACAAAAAGGTTTTTTTTGATTTGCTTAATCACTAAATCTCCAGACGCTGAAAGAGTCATTACCTTACTACCTTGATGGCAACTTATCGATAAAAGTGCAAGCCATAAAAACCAGGAGATTCCATTCATCATTTATAAAATAAGTTAATCATCATTGTTTGCTGTCAGGACACCAAATTGTCCCTAGCGAAAGGACCCAAATTAATTATTAAAATGGCCTGTTAATTTTTTTCTTCCGCCATAAAATATAAATCCAGGGTGGAAGACAGCTTTTATAATGCTCCCATGTACCTGGCTCACTATCAAAATCATTCCCCGCTTCCTCAGCGTAGCTGATCATTTCCAATCCCCGGTTTATTAATCCATTAATTATGGTGGACATGGTATGCCGATATTCCTGTGGACTATCAACGCTCACGTATTTCCCTTCTTCATCGATAAAGTTCCAGGCCGGGTCCGAAGTTTTAATTGGATATCCATCCTGGTATGGTTGCCAAACAGGATATCCTCTCCCCTCCCATAATTCATCGACGGTCCACTGACTACCCCAGCATCCATCTTTCCACGTACCATGGGCATAAGGATTATGAAACATTAAATCATACACTCCTTCTGGCTTCAGTACGCGAACAACCTCATCAAAAACCTGCCCGACACTCGATACATAATTTAAAGAATAGGGTTGATAGACGATATGAAATTCTTCATTATTTAGAAACGACAGGTTTCGCATATCAGCCTTCACTAGCCTGATTTCCTTTGCATACTTTTCGGCAACCAGTTTATCCTTTTCCAGTTGTTTTTCACTAAAATCAACTACCGTAACCCGGGCACCCAATAGAGCAAAACCAATACTTTGCTGGCCGCCTCCGGATGCCAGGCATAAAACATTTTTTCCTGCCAAACTCTCTCCATAGCGATGATTCCGGTTTACATAATCCTTTGCCTGGTCCGGCGTCAATTCCAGTTTTGGCTGCGAACAAAGCACTCCTTTTCGAGCAAGGGCATCCCATCTTTCCTCATTGTGATCTTCCTTATACTCCATAACGGTATCTTATTGGCACATCTAAAATGTAGGGATTCAGGTATTTGATTTAATTATCAACACAAGTTGCAAGGTAACGCAATTATTGATGGCGCATATATTCTTCCAATTTTGATTTCGCCCCAGCATCCGGACGGGGTGCATTACTATCGATCAATTGACCATCCGGATTGTAAACGAGATAATGGGGTAAGGTAGAAATAGACAATGTTTCCAATACTGTTGAAGTACTCGAATTTTCGACCAAATAATGCCTGCCAAAATTCAGGGAATCTGATGCAATAACATGTAGCCATTGGTCCCTCTTGTCATTTAAGGCAAGAAAAATAAATTCAATATTATTTTCTTGTAATTCCCGATATAGTTTTCTGGAAGATGGAATTTGCCTCAAACAAGGTTGACACCAACTGCCCCAAAAATCAATATAAAGCCACTGACCACGATATTTTTGAAGCAAATCCTGAAAGGTCAGACTATCGGCTGACAACGATGTCAATACAAGTTTATTTGAATCTCCAAAATCGAGGTTATACTTATTTTCAAGGTCTCTTAAAAGCTCCCGGTCATGGATCATATTATTCATTCTGCTCCAATAAATGTTCCGGTCTTCTATTGGGAAATTAGCCAAAATTTGTTGATATGCTCCCACGAGCAGAAAATCGCGGGCTGCCTGCGTAAATCTGCTGTCCATACAAATGGAATCAAACCGAATTCTTGCATCAATAAACGCACTACCAGCGTTTCCATTAAAATTAAAAATAAGTGGCAAATTATATTGGGAAATTCGATCTAATCTATTTCTGAAGAACGCAAATTTCATCAGTGAATCTACTTTAGAAAATTCAAAAGTATCGATGACGGGAAGATGACGCTCAAGGCTCTCTTGCTCCTGATCCTCAACATACTTTTTAATCATCCGATTTTTAAGATGCTGTTTCCTCAATTCATTTAGATTATCTATACGATACCTAAAATCATCCTCGCTGATCAATCCCTCACTTACTAGTGAATCCAGCCAGTGATTCTCCTCAGTTATGGCATCAAGCGATTTCTTATAATACTTAATAACTGTTTCGTCATACGACAAATCATGATCCAACAATACACCCAACCTCACTTTTCGATGTGTACTAAGCGAATTATTAAATAGTCTGCTTAACCGATAGTTATTGTAATTCAGCGCCACATCTTCAATGGCTCTATTCAAAATTTTCACCGATGGTAGCTTTCCAGGATAATCAATCACTACGGTGTCTCCAGCTTTGAAAAGAAAGGTGGTTGGCATTAGTGTAAAATAATTATCCACTTTTACCTCAAGATATTGATCCACACATCTAATCGCTATGGTGTCGACAAAGTCTATCTCCGGCACCCAATCTCGAACTACCTGTCGATCATCTAAGTATGTAAACCGGGGACTGGAAATGGGGGCATATGGTCCCGTTTTATTTAGATTAATTTGCCCCACGGTATCTTCACTCAAATAATGGTTGTACGGACCCGGTGCATATCTTGAAATCAAAACGACTGAATCATGATTTACTGATTGTTCTATTTCCTCTTGATCGTGCGCACAAGACCAAAACAGCATCCACCAAAAAACATAAATTATAAATTTTATCATCGTCAATGTCTTTACTCTTTTCTTCCAAATGAAATGACGCTCATGCTATTTATTCCTATTCAATTTCTCAAGGATGTTACCAATCATCCGATCCAGGTCTTCAATCTGTACATCCAGAGAACTGGTATGTTGTATAATCTTCTTGTGTATCAATTGATAAGATTGAATTCTTAATTGGCAATATCTCCTCAATAATTCATTTTGTTCTTTCAAGTCCGGATAAATGCCTTCTAGCTTATCCATCTCTGCCAGAATCTTAAGATTTTCCAGCCACTTAGCGATTCCTGTGTTCTTAATAAAATCACTTGCTTGATCAAAATCTTCATTATCGAGCAAAGTGAAAAGTTTCAATGCCTCTTCTTCATTACTTTTAAATGCAGTCATTCCCTGATCATAGGTATCTTTATCAAAATTATCCGGGTTAACTAAAACAGATCCCCATAGAAACCCTACCAATGTAAGCATGCAAATAAATCCCACTCCAAACGCTATCCACATCGAATAAAACCCTCCGTTCTGTTGTCTGTGAATACGTAAAAAAGGTCCCTGTAATCTATCTACGAAGAAAGAAATCATTGTCGTATAAATAAGCGGTACAAGTAGGTTTGGTATCTTACTTACTACTTGATCGGGAAGGGATAAAATGCCAATAAATAAAAGAATGGTGGTTAGGATGCCGGCAACCACAGCGACTACACCCAATGCTGAGTTTCCTTGATTCCGATAATTCTGACCAATTAAGAACCCGGCAGCCAACGGGCTCCCAAAAAAAGTGGCCAGGGCAATGGACTTAATTGCAAAGAATTTCTTCACTTCATAAACCTCACCATCAAGAATAAGATCTTTCATGTCCTATTATTAAAAATATACTTTGCCGGATTCAAGTCTATTTACATTTTAATCAAATTATTCGCCTGAATCCGCGAGGTTTGTATTTCCTCAATTTTACTATAACTTATAATATCTCCCTCCCCAAGATAAACACCATTCGCAAAGCTACAATCGGAAATAGCTTCTTCAATCTGGATCAATGATTGACCACCACCAATAATATTCATCGCATGTATATTATTAATTTTCCCAGTTTGTGAATCTATACCATATCCCTTACCTCCTACCAGCATAACATTTATGCCATCTTTAGATATCAGGCCATTGATGTATACATGATTAATGCTGGCCATGGCATTGGCTCTGATCGCAACCGCACGTGTCTTACTTTGACAATCGATATTGGTAATCACAATTTGTTCTGTATCATCTTGCCTACCCTGCCATTTTCTCGATGTAACCATTGTCGAATTTAAAATACCTCCCCGGGCGTTATCCTCCTGCGTTTCCAGGATGGACAAAGCGATAAAATCATCACCTGTAATCCCAGTAATTTGATCAATATGAAAATTCTTACACCCATGCCTAAGGTTTATCCCATCCCTATTGAATATGAAAACTTCCTTACCATTGACCATCTGCGATTCAGGACAATTAAAGCGGATATTGGAAATCTCTGCATTGATAGTCCGCTCACAGCTTACCGCCCAGGCATGGGCATTTACAATATTTAGGTTTTTTAAATTAAAACCATTTACATAGCCCATCAATATCATGATGTTGCGCCAGTCACCTTTCTGTTTCATCCCGGGTTTCTCGGCATCACTACCATAACTCACTCTCCAATCTCCGGCTTTTTGGGCTTTTTCAGGATCTAGTTTTAGTACCCGGTGCGAATCCCCCGTAGACCTCGGGTTGTTAGCTCCTTTGAGAAATACCTGACCAATTCCGATAATACTAATATTTTCATTCCATGCCGGATTTTCGATCCCGGATCCTACATTATCACTCCTAAACATATTATCCCGGCAATTATCGGACAACTGGAGGGTACAATTATTCAGAATAACCGTCATATGAGCAGGCAGTAAAATGGCACTATCGAGTATCCAGATATGGCTGCCATTGGCATTTTCAGCAGGGATAAAAATCTTATTGGTTGTCCCCCTGGCAGCCTGAATGGCAGCCTGAATGCGATACGTATCCGAGCCTTGAAATTGATTGGGAGTAATTTTCATCGTTTGCTCCCCTATTTGGGCGGAAAGACCCGGATTCCAAATACCTGACGCAAATATTAGAGCAAGAAATCCGGCAGAAATAAAATTATTCATGTAGTGATAAAATTAGGAAGGAAAATAGAAAATTACCAAATTAGAAAATGCCTACCAACATAGCGAGACCGGTTTTAGCAGTCTATCTTTTTAATCGATCTATTACAATATCAAAATCACCTATAATCCTAACGACTCAAAGAATAAATGAAAGACTACCTGAACCAACCTTCTTAATTCCAACGTGATCCGGAAAACACGATTATCAAGAGGTAAAACAAGGCCAACCAGGCAGGTACGGCCAACAAGCCCAGAATAATTTTCGACCAGAGATCCTGACCCTTATAATGGAGTGTAATTCCACCTCCAATAACTACCCCGACAGCAGCCAGAATGATGATCCATAGACCAATATTGCGGGCACTCACTGATCCGTCTTTCAAACCAATCAGGAAGTAGTAAATAACTGTGCCTGCCAAGGCAATGGCCGAAAACAAGAGTACTTTATAGAAGGTCATTTTCTGCAGATTTACCCAAACCAAAATTCGAAAATAATATCTGTTCTACGGAAGTAAATTTGAGCACTGTCTTTTTTGTAGTACACGATGTGTATATCAGCATAAATGTCTTAATCATAAAATAATGTGTGGTTAAAATTAACAACAGCTTCTTTATCGTATTTTACCTGCAAATACGATTTTAAAAAGATAATTGAAAATCAAGTAAGATGAAGCACGTGGTTAAACCGGGTACCCTACTTATTCTACTGATATTAGTCTCGGCCGGCTGTAAAAGAAATCAGCATTATTCAGGATTGGAAGCGGCTCTTGAAAAAGAGGAGGATGTCCGATTTGAGCAAGCCATGGTAGGCCCACAGGAAGATGGGACATATATAGTGGCAACCACACAGAAGATTGATCCGGCCGGAAAGACTGTTCAATTTCCCGGCCGTCCCATGGATCTGGCAATTAGTCCCGATCAATCGCAACTGGTCATTAAAAATAAATCTGACCTCGTATTTATGGATCTCGCTACCCAATCGATCATCCAGATTCTCCCATTGATTTCTGGAGGACACACCTTTGCCGGCATCGATTGGAGTGAAGATGGCAAGAAGGTATGGACCACTGATACGCGTGGCTATCTGCGCTCAGCATCCCGGGGTGAAGACGAAGTGTTTAAATGGACTGAAGAAATTCTCTTTCCCGGTCCGCGTGAAGATGATAAAAATGCCTTACCGGGCGGATTCGCCATCGATCCGATTAATAGGTTGATGTATGTTGCCCTCAGCCGTAACAATAGTGTGGGCGTAGTGAATTTAAAAACGAATACCGTTGAATCCCAAATTCCGGTGGGTATTGCCCCTTACACAGTAGTCCTCCTTGGCCAAAAAGCTTATGTTTCTAATTGGGGTGGACGAAAGCCCACAAATAATGATACCACCGGACCAACATCCGGCAGTCAGGCAGTGGTCGATCCTTCGACCGGAATTGCATCGACTGGCACCGTTTCAGTCATTGATATTTCCAATAGTTCGGTTACC
>JAGQWV010000180.1 GCA_020437045.1 Saprospiraceae bacterium
GTGAAAAATCGTAATCAATTCCATTATGCAGAATAGTAATTTCCACACTATGTCCTGGGGTTCCAAATGTTACTGGAAAAGTTGGTGTCGATGAAACTATGCCATTGGTCGTATTGTCGACCAAATCAAAAGTTCCGTTTATGCCACTTACCGTAAATGTAATTTCATATTGACCACTATTACCGATGCAGGCAGTTGTGGGTGCAGTTGCAAGATCTAACTGGCATCCGGCAACTTCTCCACAACCGTTCCTAGCTTTAAAAGCGTTGATGCTGAATGAAGGTGAAGCAGGACCTTGACAATTTGCATCCCAAAATGCTAAGTAAACATTAGAAACAAGATCAATCTCCGGAATGGGAAAAGTCTCCCATGTGTTTGGAGTATAAGAACCACAGTCAACCAAAGAAAGATCTGCGCAGTCTCCGGATATGTGTTGACCATTTAATGCCTGGCCGGTAACATTAGATTCATGAACATTAGAAATGAAAACGGCAAATTTAAGATTAGGAGATATATTGTTTGGTACTTTGAATTGAAATTCAGCCGCACCAGCATAGGCTCTGACATCTAAATTGAGCCAGATGACACTACAACCATTGGCTGGAGGTTGAGTATTAGGACAAAGTAGTTGATCTAGGATGATTGGAAACACACCACTTTGATAGGTACAGGTGGGCGTAATGCTGGCATCGGTTTCCGCAGCATTTGCGCAGCGGATCACTCCTCCTGGGTACATGATATTTTCGATTCCATCATTCGCATTTGGTCTGTCATCGACGGTACCATCTACATTCCAGGTGCCTCCTCCCTGCCACCGAATAGTACAATTGCAGGGAGATTGAGAAAATATCAAGTGAGGTTGGCTTAGTAGTAGCAAGAAGATCACTAGTGCCTTCAAGGCAATGGTGACTATACTTGCATGAGGGGATAACTTTTTCATAACGGTTTTCATTTTGTGTTAATAGCCTGAAGTGGGTGAACATTCACGCGCGTGCAGGGTTGTGCGCCTATCCCTCTATGAAGATTTATTTCATAGATTCTTAGATCGATAGTGCCAAATCTACACTACACGATCTACATCTAAACTGAGGGTAATAGAAATTGTAGGTGTTGGTTTCTTTGTTTTGGTGCTTGCATAACGGGTCAACGGTTTCGACGGTTAAAAAATAGTTTGCGTGTTCAAATCAACTACGATAATACAGTAATATATTTAGTTCAACAAATATTTGTATGCTTTTAACACGATCTAAAATAATGGTAGTCAGGAATTTATATATCACATATTAAAAATTTATAATTTGTAGTCAACAGCTAATCAAGCTGATTTCTGTTGAAAAAGTATCCCAAATTCCTAAGAAAGAGGGTCGGCGCACCTTCGTGCGCCGACAGGCTTATAACCCTCAAACCGTTTAGAGTTTAGGACAAAAAAAATTGGAGACTTACTTTTTGGTGAAAATGGCAGACAAATTCTGGAAGAATATTGTCTGCCGGTACAATAGGAAGTTGATCGGGATCCCTATTGGTATATGAATATAATTCGTGCTCAATATAAGTATTCATATTGTTTTTTTTTATAATATTTTCTTGGATCCTATTTGTACTCTAACACCGAGACTGTCTTGCTTTTTCCCGATTTCTGATTAGCCTCTGATGTTACGTAGATATGTTGTACTTTGCTGGTACTATTGCCACAGCCATCGGTTGCCGTATACCTTCTGACAATAGTGGTCATATTTTCCTCAAAACGATAGGCATCTTCACTGATATCAACCGTAAAGGAACTGCATCCCTGGTCCGATGCTTCGTACTTTGCAACTGGTATTTCACGTGAACTACTAATAGTAGTATCTTTGGCAACCTCAAGAATAGGAGATATATTATCAGTAAAGGTAATCGTCTGATTACGCTCTATCTTCTCTCCATCTGAATTTGTCACGATCCATGTTCTATGGATAATTCTGCCACCACAAGGGGTGAACTGAATCTCTTCTCCCGCCGTAACCACATAGTTTTTTTGATCATCTCTAGCGGTTACTTCTGGCCAGTCAGGAATCGATTCGCCACAATTGAGGACTATATCATCCGGGATGCCTAGAAATTGAATGGGATTTGGGTGAATATCGGTTTTTGAAATGGCCTTCTCTTTACTGCTAGCGGAATAATTACCATGCACATCTGACGCCTGCGACATCGAACGTACATCAACAGTGTAGAAAGATCTGGCATTGGCTGCAGTGATTATACTAAAGAAGGAAAGGGTATAGAGCATTATTGATGCTAATAATTTAGCTGCTCTACAGGTGTAATCTGAAGAGTTCATAACGGGTTTGGATGGATACGATTTAATAATAAATTACCAGGCTGTATTTAAGATGTTACACAAGTGGTGTAGCCTTAAAATAAATCCAGGTACTTACAAAAATCGATGGGAAATGATATACGCGTTTATGGGTCGCATTGGGTTTCACGGTTTGAATACGGGTTAACAAATATTATAAGAACGGGATGAAGTTCGATAAAAAGTTTGTTAATCACCAAATAAAAAAACTTATATTTTTTAATCTAATTTGATCTACAGATTTGCCTTTAAATTTATGTGAATACCCTTTTATTTATAACCTGCTGATTCTTTGGTGCCTATCAGCAAGGGAGAATTAGTATAGATGAAAAATCTCTCTTGTAAAAGATTGATCTTTTTTAAATTCTAAATAGAAAATATGATTGATGGATAGTGACTTCTAATCGAGATAAAATTTTCTATTAAAGATTCTGCTACATTGATTTGATAATTTTCCCGGAATCGAGATTCAATATACTATCCTGATCAATAACCAAGCTTCCATTGATAAAAACTTTTTTTAATCCTTTAGACTTCACATATGGATTTGCATAAGTTGACCTCGCTTGGATCTGTGTAGGATTAAAAACAAGAATATCTGCTTTGAACCCCTGCCTTAGTATTCCCCGGTCAGCTATAGGTAGCCGACTGGCAGTCAATCCACTCATTTTATGAATGGCAGCCTCCAGGGAAAGCTTTTGCTCGTTGACCACGTATTTTTCAATAATTTTTGAAAAAGAACCATAGGAGCGAGGGTGTCTTAGAGAGGGGCCCCCATCCGAACTGATCATGATGTCCGGATCCACAATGAATGTTTCCTGTAACGCCTCGTTCATCACGAAGTAGGCACCAGAAGCACCTACCGGTCCAATTTTTAAGAGAATATCGACAAAGTCCTGTCCAGATTCAGAAGCAACTTCTGCCAGCGTCTTTCCTGTAAAGGGTCTTGTCGCGAACAGGGTTGCCTCCGGACCATTTCTGTCCATAATCTTCTGGAAAATAAATGATCGTAGTTCAGTTTCCCGGTTGCTTCTTACCAAATCAAAATCTTTCTTGGTCTTTGCCCATTCTGGAAATACAATTCCAATCCCGGTATAGCTGGCATTGTAGGGATAAACATCGGTAGAAATTTGAATTCCCCGACTTTGGGCATCTTCGATGATTGCGAGTATTTCTTGAGCCCGATCGTTGCTTTTACCATACACCACTTTAATATGACTTATATGAACGCGGCAGAATTTACCCTGATTTAGCAGTTCTTCAATCGAATTGTTCATTTCCTGATCATCCTCACTGCGTAAATGACTCATTAGAATTCGACCATGAGAACCAACCGTTTTTGCCATGGCTGTTAACTCGGGTTCTTGTGCTAGTGCTCCGGGTAAATATTCCAGGCCAGTGCTCAAACCAAGACAGCCTGCATCCAGTGCCTGCTCTAAATGCTGGCATAGCGCTTCAATCTCTGGTATTTCAAGTGATTTTTTTTCTGAAAGATGTAATGCTTCACGAAGATCTCCGTGTCCGGCCAGGAATGCCATGTTTAGAGGAAGAGAGTGGTTTTCCAGACTATCAAAAAAAGCACTTGGGCTCACCAATCTGTGTACTGGACTTCTACCATCCTGGCCTAGAAGGATGGTAGTGACACCCATCGAAAGGAAATTTTCAAATGAGTCTTCAAAGGGGGCGCCGTGCGCATGGGCATCAATAAACCCAGGGGTTACTACCAAATTACTGGCATCGATTATCCGGGCTGTGATCTGACTGGTATCAATGTTACCAATGAAAGCTATGCTGTCTCCTCTAATTAATATATCAGCCCTGTACTCTGCATTTCCAGTCCCATCAATTACGGAACCATTCAATATGGCATAGTCAAACGTGCCTACCGGGAAATCACCATTTTCCAAGTTTTCAATTCCGCAGCTGCTCAGTAACCATAAGAACAATGAGAAAATAATGACATGTTTCATAGAAAACAAGATACGTCATCACTGCGACAATAATCGGTCATGATCCCGCTGATCTGGATTTATTGAGAACAAAGTTCTGGTATGATCGTTTTCATTTGCATATCTTTATATAATGGAAGGCAAGACAAATACTTTGCTAAATGACAAGGAGGCGGAAAAACTTGAACGAATAGCTTTCATTCTGAAAACAGTGGCACACCCGCTCCGTTTAGGCATCATCCATCTTTTGGAGCAGCACCCCAGGCTTTCAGTATCTGAGATCTGTGATATGCTAGGATCTGAGCAATCTTTAACCTCGCATCATCTGCAAAATATGAAATTAAAGGGGCTGCTGAGCGTTAAGAGAGATGGACGAAGTATGCTTTATTCTCTAAAAGAACGTGATGTGTCCCTGATCATCGAATGTCTGGAGAATTGCCAGTGTAATATGTGAGCATCATTTGAAAAGTTTTAATGTTTTGGGGATCAACATCGGAACTTGATGCTGATATAATCTATATGGCGTACCGAATTGCATGACGAGTTTTTTTTCTTCAAAATGAATTCCAAGGAGTAGGTACACAATGATGATCAGATAAGCGGATAAACTCCACATATTTAGATTTAACAATATCAGTCCACTCATTAAAATCAGAGAAGCGAGATAGAGAGGATGTCTCACATACTCAAGGAGACCTGCGGTTGAAAGTTCCTGCTGTTCAGAAAATGAAATTCCCAGAAATTCATTCCAATCATATATGGGTCTACACTGTCGGAATAGATCCAATCCAAGTAGCAACAAACTAGTACCCACTATTTTTAAAAGTATATTATCGGACAAATTTGTTGGTGCATATTTGTAGTAGATGATTAAAATAGGAACCATCAGGAAGAGAGAGATAATATTGTACCAAATTCTATAGTGCTGCTTTGATATTCGTTTGTGAAAATATCGTTTGACAGGTGTAGCTGCCAGGGCACTATGCAGGAAAACATATGCGGTCAATGAAATGACAAAGATGATATACATGACATTAAAACGTATCTTTGCAAAGAAGTCTTTTTGAATATGGAAAAT
>JAGQWV010000181.1 GCA_020437045.1 Saprospiraceae bacterium
CTTTCCTGTATTAACCTGCTAATTTTCTCATTACCTCTTGTACCCAGGAATATCCGGGAATATGCATTAGGCTTTATATCACGCGACAGATCAGCTGACAACTGAATACTGACCCCCGAATACTAATGGCAATTTCCTCGGCCTGGCACCCCTCTAACTCCCCTAAAAGGCCTAAAAGGGGAGAACCGGCACCCCCGCATCTCCTATATACATTTTGCCCCTTTTTGCCCCGACTCTTCCAATATAAAAGATTTGCATTTTTCACAAACCCGGCGAAAAGGGGGGAACCGGCTTTATATTACGAGACAGAATTGCTGACAACTGATTACTGACTACTGATTACTAAAAGTGGGCTCCTGCAAGAGAGCGGAAGATCTACATCTTTCGGCTCGGAAATGAATCTAAGACGTTTAAACATATCAAAACCCCTTTTGGGGATTACTACGGAAAAGAGGACGCAACCGGTACTGACCGATCTTGCGCACCGGTTTTAGTAGTCGCAAACCAATTGGTGGTTTCAGATCATTAATTACCCATGCCAGCTTATCTTCTTTATTGGCAATGATTCGATTGATTAAAGAACCGGTACTGTGACCTCCATACCGCATTTTGATCATCACTTCCGGAAGGTAATACACTTGCAGATGGTTTTTTAGGAGATACCGAAGCATCAATTCATAGTCTGCTGAACTTTTAAAATGGAGGTTGAAAAGACCCAACCGGTTATAGATCTCTTTCCGCACAAAAAAAGTGGGATGGGGAGGCATCCATCCCCGATACCATTTTCGGGGGTCATAGTCACCCGCTTTCCAATGCCGCACTACTTTGTCCAGTTGATCCCAGGAGACAAAGTCCAAGTCGCCATAGAGGCAATCGACCTGGTTATCGGAAAAGATCGATGCAACTTTTACCAAGATATCCGAAGATGCGTAAATATCGTCGGAATTAAGGATGCCAATTACATCACCGGTACAACGTTTAATGCCTTTATTCATAGCATCGTATATACCATCATCCGGCTCCGAAATACAATGGGCGACATGCGCATATTGGTCTACAATCTTCAGAGTCCCGTCCTTTGAGTGGCCATCTACAACAATGTGTTCTATGTCTGGATGTACTTGCTTAGAAATGCAGTTTAAGGTATCAGCAAGAGTCTCCTCACTGTTATATGTGGTGGTAATTACGGAAATTTTCATTTTTCGATCTGACGATCTCTTATAGGTCTGGCCGGATTTCCCTGATAAATTTTATAGGGTTGCAAGTCGGTGGTCGCAACCGATCCCACGCTGAGCACCGCATGCGAGTGACAGGTAACACCCGGACAAACAACAGATTTGGCACCAATCCAAACACCATCTTCCAAAACAATTTCACCCGTAATAAGGTCAAAAGTACTTTTCTTATAATTATGATTACCAGTAAGCAACATCGCCCCTTGCGATATACATACATTCGATCCTATATTAACTTCCACCAAATTGTCGATCCAGACCCCTTCTCCAATCCATACATAATCTCCAACGACAAGCAACCAGGGGTACTTAATATTCACATTTGGCTTAATCACCACCCCCTTGCCGATACGCGCTCCGAAAAGTCTTAGTAAACTTATTCTTATCGAAGGCCAATAAAAAGAGGTTTTGAAAAATAAGGAATTTAGCAAGTACCAAAATCCAAGAACTAGAACATTTCTAGTCTTAAAGGATGATTTATAGATCTTAAGGTCGGCTTCAGACATTAAGAAAACATTTCAATATACTTATCCTTCAAATCCATGTTCCTTGAATACTCCTTGGCAAAGTCCCAGGATGCTTGAGACATACTATCATATTCATCTTGTGACATTTCTGCCATTCTTTCAATCACTGACAGCCACAAATCTTTCTCTTTTAAGGGAATATCCCAACCAATGTTTTTTTTCTCAAGATTTCTCCAGGGAGTTTGATCACTTATCAATACAGGTCGACCGGCGGCAAAGGATTCAAAAATCGAATGTCCAAAATTTTCACCTAAAGTGGGCAACACTGTAAAATGATTTTCCATAATTTTTTCAGCAACACTATTATGTGGTAGAGTCCCTAGGTAAGAGACCTTAATGTTGAAAGGCAACAATTGGATGACATCATTACATTTTTTCCAATACTCCATCTCCTTATGACCATAAATACTAAGGTCAATGTTAATTGCATTATCACATCTCTCAAGAATTTTAAGGAAATAAAGCAGGTTCTTCTTTGGTGTTATTCTAGATATATATGCTATTTTTAATCTATTTTTATTCTTATCCACCTTACCTAGATCCAATCCATTTAAGCCTACCACATTAGGAACCACTTGGACTTGAATACTACTTGCTTTTATCAGTCGCACTATATCGTCACTCTCCTGTTTGTCAGTAGCATGGAAAAATACTCTATTATTAAAACCTATTGCTCGAAACAAGAGTAAAAACAATTTCTTCTTAAATTGCCTATATTTCACTGCTCCTTGATGTAACATTCCCCGGGGAGCTAAAATAATCTTTGGCTTAAAATCAATTAATAATAAGCACAACAAAGGAATAATTGTATATATCTTGGAATACATACTATTTAAATATATCGCGTCAGGTTCCACACTCTTAATCAGTCTATAAATTTCTCTCACATTCCTTTTGTTAGAAGAAAGGTAATTTACTTTTACTTTATCAACCAATATCCACACATTAGTATCTATAATAGGTAACAACTCTTCCAAATCCTTATCACTGGTTACTACAAAGATCTCAACGTCATCTTTTAGGAGCTCTGCCAAATTCCTAACCGAAACAATAGGCCCTCCTCCTCTATATGCAGGAAAATACCAATCAATAAAGATCAGCAATTTCATACTCTCTTTTTAAAGACCGCCCAAATCAACAGAAAAAAACAAATTACGATAAATCCGGATTTCACTATCCAATTGGAAATTATATAAAATTCTGAGCCCGGTCTAACTGAATAAAAAAAAATATAAGGTATCCATAGCACTAGACTATTAAAATACATCAAACTATATTTATAAACAAGGAGCATAGCACCTCTCGTAAATAATGCAAATAAAGCAACAAATATCAATCCACGGATATAACCCAAATTGCCATATGCATCACCATGTATACCTACGCTCATCGTATAGTCCCCAACAACTCTCCAAC
>JAGQWV010000182.1 GCA_020437045.1 Saprospiraceae bacterium
CTGAAAACAAACAAATCTGTACCTGAAATTCGCCAGGGTAAGATACGTTGGACCCTGGCCGTGGCAGTCTCGGTCGCTGCTATTTTTGCCTTTATTTTTATACCGGCCATTACCACCAATCCAACATCGGAACAATTGTTCACTATGAATTTCGAAATAGCTCCCAATCGGTTAAATCAGATCGCCCGGGGTAGCATATCAAAACAAATTTCTGCCCCGGCATATCAGGCTTATGATCAGGGTGATTACTGGCAGGCGGCCCAATTATTTGAAAAGACCATGGACGAAAGTGCTTATCGTCTTACGGATTTGTTTTATCTCGGTAATTGTTATTTGGCGTTAGGGGAATGGGAGAAAGCAATCAACGCACTAAAAGAAGTAGCTTATTCGCCTCACTCTATGGCCGAAAATGCCAAGTGGTATCTTTCTTTAGCCTACCTCAGAACGGGTGAAATTGAAAAAGCAAGGGATTTATTGAAAGAAGTGGCGGCACCAACGGATAGGGCTAAAAAAGCAAAAAAAATATTCCGCCAACTAGGATTGTAAACTAATTGATTTCTAAAACTGCATAAAAGCGATACATTATGTCACACACAGGATCTGTTATTCATCCGGATCGATCACCCGGTTTAATACGTATGATCACTACTGGTCATGCCGTGCAAGAAAATAACGGCAGGTATGAACTGCATTTTAAGAAACCCTGGAAAAAAGACCAAGATCTAGTATTCAACATAGAGGAAGCACAAGAAAGGTTTGTTGTTTTTTTTGAAAAAAGACCAAAATTCGAATATGGACAAGCTGTTCGATTTAATTTGAATTGGTTTAAACACTATAAGGCTTTTTGGGGCAAAAGCGAAAAATTAGAACAGCAAATTGAAGCATTAAAAAGAGAGCTGCCTTCCATCTGGAAAGGTGGTATATTTCTCGATTTATCCGAAAAGAATGACGAAATTTTTAAGTCAGCTGATGACGAGATAAAAGAATGTTTGCAAAAAGCAAGACAATCGAGAAAGCAGGACCAAAAAAAGTATTCGTTAGCTTTGATTCATCTTGGGAAGGTAATTGAACAAAATAAATATCAAAATTTATGTGATAAAATATTGGCTTTGTTCGATTTCAAATTTATAGCTACTGTGACCGCATCAATGCCTTGTGATGCGGTATTATCTCCGGTTTATAACCTTATAAAAGATTTGGAGAAAAGCAAAATTGACCTAATCTTAGATACTTCAGATGACTTCGAGGATTTTCCTTTTCAACAGGAGGTTGTCATCCAAATTGGTAGTCAGAACTACCATATAGATGGTGTTAAGGTTAAAACGTGGAGTGATAAAGATTGTGAAGAATATATTATGAAGGATTATAATGACCGGGAGGGAGTAAAAAGGGAAATAGATGAAAAAAATGAGCATAGAATGTCTACTAAAAAAGAGATTCCCAGGAGGATTGGCAGAGTTACAAAATGAATTAAGATAGGCGATACCGGATCAACGTGATCATGATAATGAGGGCTGATATTAAAAGAATAACACTAAAAACCTTGTTTTTCGGCTCAATAACCGGACTAATATCTCCCATTGGTACAAAACCGGCCCAAAAGAAGGGTTTGGTTCCATGTGGATCTGTGACTTCCAGATATTCAAGTTTGGCCATTTGTATGGCTTTACTTACGGAGACCCCCTGGTTTAGGTACTCATAAAAATAATCCATTATTTGGAAGGTGGCCTGATCGTTGGCTTTCCATAAACTCATTACGATGGAAGGAATATTGGCGTAGGCGAATCCCCGGGCTATGCTGAAAACACCCTCGCCCTTGTATGCTTTTCCCACACCGGTCTCGCAGGCGCTGAGAATGGCTAATCGAGCTTTCAGGTCCAGATCATAGAGTTCATAAGCAAATAGCCTGCTCTCAAGCGAATCAGCGTTCTTAAAGATCAGGTGTGAGTTGAGTGCATTAGCGGTGTCACCGATACCGTGTACCGCCAAATGGATCAGGTCGTAATTGGGAGCCAATTCGAGAAATCTTTTCTTAGTAGCCTGAGTTCCCGTCAATTTTGTGACATCCGCATCCTTCATTCGGTTAGCAATTGCCTCAACTTCCTGGGCAGAGAAAGGAAGATCTTTATAATCTTGCTGCCGTGCAGAAGAAATAAACTTATTTTCTTCATGGGTTGCTGTGTATGACATTGCCAGAATATGGGGTCTTTTCAGCGCATATCCTTGGCGCATCTTATATAGCCAATTGGCACTGTAGCTATACCTGATTTCATGTTGTTTTAGAAGGTAAGGCGCGTTTTTAAAATGAGAATCTGGAACCGTATCGGTAATCATGACTTCGAATGGGAAGAAGGCGAGAGGTCCGTCTGCCAGGATCAGCAGTTGATTTTTGTCGAGTAGATAAGGAGCAACTAGACTATTATACATGCTATTTGCCAATTGTGCAAAATCAGAATAACTTAGTAAAAGAGAATCTGGAACCAGATAGTCATCCATCCAGGACAGCAATCGGGACAGGGATAATTCGACTGAAGCGATAGGAATAGATGCCAATATAGCCGAGTCTCGGGTAAAGGTTACCAGAAACAAATCTGAATCACCCCAGAAATATTCGAAAAGTTGCAAATCCGGTTCCAGGCGTGATTGAATTTGGGCAAGTGAGATCATACTGTCATAGCGCACCAAAAATTCACCTGGAAAATCGCTGGCAAGTTGATTTCTGAATACATTGTAATCATTACGGATCTTGAATAGACTGTCTGTAATTAAAATAGACTCATTGGCAGAGGCATTGTCCAATTGCATTTGCAACTTTTGAATCGTCGATGTGAAATACAAATTTTGATCAGATATACTATCTTTCAACCCTTTTGTAACAAAAGACCGGGCCTGACTTAGATCATGAACCAGTTCAGCATATCGATTGTGCTCCATAAAACTAAAGGCAGTAGAAATGTATTCCGGTAAAGGTGATCGATTATTTAAATTAGTCAGTGTCTGTAAGGCACCTTCTGCACTCCGATAAAAATGTTCAGAAACAAGTATTTTGGTCCCTTCCGAGTAAGGTCCATTACGGGTAAATTCTGCAATTTGTTCTATGTGTTGATAAATCGCTAGAGATTCAAAAAGATATTTTTCGTTTTCAGTCATTTCAAAAAGCTGCCGAAGTATCCTACCTTTCAGCTCCAGGGGATTGAAAAAATCATCAATATTTATATCGATCAATTTAGATTGATCAAATAGCTCCTCTCCATTATAGTCGATCAGAAGTAAGGCCGTGTCGATCTTTTCAAGAGCATTTTCCAAATTATTACTAGCCAGTTCCATCCGGCTCTGATCTTGATATAATTCCGATAATTGGTGAGTATTGGAGTCGACTAGATATTGCTCAATAGCTCTGTTGAAATAGAATCTGGCGGAATCAGATTGTCTATTGTGACCATAGTGTCGTCCAAGCCCTTGATAGACATAACCCAGGTGTCCATGATTTATCTGGGGTTGTTCTAAAAGGTGCTTTTCCACCTGTAAAAGAATTATGCTGGCTTGTGGGTCATGCATAGCCTCAAGTGAAATGCCTTTTAATGCATAATAGACTGGGAGTTGACTCCTCGCAGATCCATTTTTTGATTCAATCAGATTGATGATCGAGCTAAATGTCTTTTCTGCTTTTGCAAATTCATTTCCGTCTATATATTGTACTCCGAGATTATAAAATATGTCTCTGGATAATGAAAATGGACGCGTACTAAATTGATTAAGAATGGCCAGCGCGGCGGAAATGTAATTATTTCGTAATTCGGTTTCTCCTCGAGCTCTGACAGCAGCTCCAAGAAGATTGTATCCCGCAGCCAGTTGTAGTCTTTTAATTCCGGAACTGTTAAGAAGATTTTTCACCGCCTGGTTGGCTAGCTTTTCCGATTGGGTATCATCTTGGTAAAGGAGAAAATCTCCGATATCCAGATAAATATTTCCAATAATTTCACCTCCACCAGGACAGCAATTATCGATCAACTCCAGGCATTTGTTGAAATAGTCTTGTGCTAAACCGTAATCTTTGAGTCTACTATAATATATACCCCATTCTTTCAGAGTTTCAGCTCGCTGTAAGTTTAGCTCTTCCTGGTTTTGCCAGAATTGGTCAGCAGATTCCAGGTTGTTTCGAGCCGTTGAAAGATTATTTCCTTCGATGGCTGACCGGGCGACTCGGTTCAGCGTGTGCAAATATTCGGGAGTGTTAGGCGTTTGCCCAATCATGGTTAGCACCTGCTTGTAGACATTTTCCGCCCGGGTATAATCCTCGAAAATGAAGAGCGAATCGGCTACCTCTATCAATGCATCTACATTTCTGAAGTTACCCTGGAAGACTGGGGTGGCTGAAACACACAGCAGGATGCTCAAGAGATTCAGAACAATACAGGTGCGTAAGGAGAATGTCATTAAAGGCTGGTTGAGCTGAATAGCTAAATATCGTAAATAAGTCCGATTTAGACCAGATCTATTTAGGCGCGGGCATCGTCCCAGTTCCTTCATAATTTTTAAGAACCCAAAACAAATGAATGCAATCTAAAAATGGAGACAACATGGAATAAGGCTTTGATTTATAACTAAATATGCCGTACTTTGTAGATTCTACGGTGATAGTTACAGAATGATTTAATGTTTTTCAAAAGTATATTCCAGGGGAACCTGCAGTTTGGTAATGAAAAGAGCTTTGAGAAGGTGATCAAAATGTATGATCACCGGGTGGAGAATTATTATAAAAATGATATTCTTTTTAAAGTTGAAGATATCTTCCAACAGGAAGACTTGTCTTTGAAAATACCTCGTACGGTTACTAACATTACAGAAAAGAATTGGAAAAATTCGGTCGACTTGTTACAGTATGTAGCACAGTTTGCTATTAGTGGTAATATCGGAGTTTGGATGACCGAAGAGGGAAAAATTTTGAAATACGTTTGGATCGAACCCAAGGGTGATAAAGCCGTGGTGCAGAAATTTCTGAAAGGTCGTTCACTGGTCAATCAAGTAGGTAAAGAAAAAGAGGCAAAGGAAGCCTTGAGCAATGCTATCGAACTATACAATCGGCATGCTCAGGCTTATGAAAGGAGGGGATATGTAAATTTTCTTTTGAAGAAGTACCACGATGCAGAACGCGATTTTAGTAAATCTGTAAATATTGATGCCAGTAATGCACCAGCTTATTATGGCAGAGCTAGAATAAAAATGCTCAAGGAAGATTGGGAAGGAGCGATAGAAGATCTTGAATTGGCGATAAAGACATCCTTGGCCTTGCAGGATATACACTGGTCTGCACGTCGATTAAAGGGAGAATGTTTGCAAACGTTGAAAAGATATGAAGAGGCAGAGTTTGAATATCGATTCTTTAGCAGAAGGTCTTTTAAAGATAAAAGTCCAAACCTTATCTATAAAAAGTGGGCTTATTTTAATCATGGACGGGTTTTAATTGAGTTGCGAAAATTTACCGAAGCCCTGGATTCACTGGATAAAGCACTCAAATTAACTTCTGGTCAGGAATATGTATCTGAAGCTGATATATTAGTTTACCGCGGAATGGCCAGAAAAGAAACCGGAAAGAATGGGTTTTTGTCGGATTGGAATCAAGCAAAAAAGCTGGGATCTATCCAAGCAGAAAAGCTGCTTGAAAATATGACTTGACCTTCTTCATAATAATTTATCTCTCCACGTTGTTTTCAATAGAAATAGACAGTCTTACATCTTGAGAAGCCTACAATACTACCTGAGTACTGCTTTTTGTGGCAGCATTTTCATGCTGTTGACTTTGCAGCTGACTGCCCAGTCTGCGAACAAAAATGCGCTGAAGGCTTTTGAGCAGGCCAAGGCATCTATAAAAGCAGGCCAACTGGACGAAGCAGAAAAAACATTGATCAAAACAATTGAACTGGACCACCATTGGGCAGAACCGCAAATAATGCTGGGAGCCATATATTTTGAAAAGAAAGACTGGATAAAAAGCAAGCAATGTTTTGAGTCGGTTTTACAAGAAGACAGTCTGGCTGATCCGATCATCCATTTTAAACTGGCAGAAATTGCCTGGAAGCAAGAGAATTATTCATTGGTGGTCAGTAGAATTAATTTATTTCTCAAGGAGGATAGAATAAAACCGGATATAAAAGCCAAAGCGGAAAAATATTTACGCGATGCAGAATTTCTGAAGTCTTCTGTGCCCGAATATGCAACAACCATTGAACGCTTACCTGCTA
>JAGQWV010000183.1 GCA_020437045.1 Saprospiraceae bacterium
TGCAGAAGGTCGAAGAAAAAATCAAAGGGTGGAAATTAAGATTTTAAGTACGTAGGTGGCATTACACCATTTCAATCTTCCATCCCAGTTTAATCAGATCTTTCCAAAAATCAGGATAGGACTTACCCACCACCTCGGGATCTTCAATAATCACCGGATTGATTATACTTAATGGAGCAAATGCCATGGCCATCCGGTGATCATGGTAGGTAGGGAAAACCGGTGGAGTATCCCAGGCCGCTTTGCCTTCTACCATATAAAAGGTTTTGCCCGACCGGCTACTAAACCGAGGGGGAGCTTTCGCAAAACTGACTCCGATCTTACGCAATTCATTTTTCAGCGCCTGTATCCGATCAGTCTCTTTAATACTCAAGGTTTCCAGGCCGGTAAAAAGACCCGGTACTCCCATCGCTCCACAAACCACCGCCATGGTTTGGGCAATGTCCGGACAAAGAATAAAATCATGCTCGAGCATTGGTCTGCTTGCTCCTCCCTTTTTAATCAACACTCCATCGTCCGTCCAGGAGGTCTCCAGGCCAAGCCGGCTAAAGAGTTCAACCGTTGCAGCATCACCCTGCGAGCTATCTCGATACAGGCCCTTTAAGGTTAGATCCACATCATCAGAAAGTGCCGCAATGGCATAATGATAAGAGGCTGCTGACCAATCTGATTCAACCTTAAAATCAAGTGCCTGATAGGACTGAGGACTAACCTCTATGGTTTGACCCGTAAAATGATAATCGATGCCAAATTGCTGCATCATATCCAAAGTCATCTGCAGATAGGAGGCGGAGACCAGCTTACCAACCAAATTAATCTTTAAGCCTTTCGGCAGGGTCGGTGCGATCATTAATAATGCGGAAATGAATTGACTACTGATACTCGCGGGTACATCCAACACTGAAGTTTGCCCCAGATCTTTGGGAGGTTTGATGCGCAGAGGGGGGAATCCGACCTCTTCCATATATTCGATGTCGGCACCTAATGTATTTAGAGCATCTACCAAAGGACCAATGGGTCGCTTCTTCATGCGCTCCGAACCAGTTAGGATCTGTTCACCATCCTGCGTGGAAAAATAGGCGGTCAAGAACCTGAAGGTGGTTCCTGCGGGGCCAACATCGAGGACTCCATCCGATCGCTGGATAAGTGCTTCCATCGCACGCGTATCGTCGGAAGTTGAAAGATTCCTGATCTCAAATGACTTTTTGGAAAGGGCACGGATTAACAAAACCCGATTACTCACGCTCTTTGACCCATCCAAATGAATCGTACCATGGACAGAGGGTCGATCCTTTTCTAATAAAAACTTCATGTTACTTTCTTTGCCTTATCACTCTTCTTCGTCTCGTCGCCGACGATTCGATTTGTCATATGCTTCAATGATCTCTTTGACCAGCCTATGTCTTACTACATCTTCTTTATCCAGATAAATGGTGCTAATTCCTTTGAGATGCTTTAAGATCCTAATCGAATTTGAAAGCCCTGAACGGACATTTCGCGGCAGATCTATCTGGGATAGATCACCGGTCACAATACATTTAGCCGACGGCCCCAAACGGGTAAGAAACATTTTCAGTTGCGTGGCCGTTGCATTCTGCGCCTCATCCAAAATGATAAAGGCATGATCCAGCGTCCGCCCTCGCATAAATGCCAAAGGTGCGACTTCAATGATTCGATTGGTCATAAACTGGTTCAGTTTTTCCACCGGAATCATATCATCAAGCGCATCGTAGAGTGGTCTTAAATAGGGATCGATCTTTTCCTTTAGATCGCCGGGGAGAAATCCTAAACTCTCTCCTGCTTCTACAGCCGGACGCGTTAGAATTATCTTTTTCACAAACCGGTTTTTTAAAGCTCGCACTGCCAGAGCAACCGCGGTATAGGTTTTACCGGTTCCGGCTGGCCCTACCGCAAATACGATGTCGTTCTTCTCAATCGCCTCCACCATTCGCTTTTGATTACGTGTTCGAGCTTTGATGGCTTTTCCGTTGCGCCCATGCACAATCGTGGTCTGATTGGTAAAAATCGCCTCGTAAAAAGGTTCGCTACCATTTAGGAGTTCGGTAACCATCTGGGGAGACAATTCTCTTTGTTCCTTCAGCAGCCGAACCATCATTTCCAGTTTTGACTTTGCCTTTTGGGTCTCTTTCTTATCACCAGAGAGTCGGAGTTGATCTCCCCGCGAGGTGATACTAATATCAGGGAAAGCGTCTTTCAGTAGATTCAGTTTGACATTGTTTTCTCCGTAGAGATCGATTGGATCAACTCCCTCAATAGTTAGAACAATTTCACTCAATAGTTTTTGATTTTTCAGATTATCGATTTCGTTCCTACCTTTGTATGCGCGAAAATACGCGTATTAGCGGAAAGCCAACATGAAAGTTCATTATTTGTCTTTCCATTATTTTTTCACCCTGGGAGGTTGTTACATATGTGGTACCATTTGATTCGCACCGTTGTTTTGAATGCTGATAGGCTTGCAGACAGAGCTTTAGCCCAAGTTTTTTTGCGGAGTTACGTGATCAAAAGCAGCCGCCTCCTTCATTTATTCAATCCATCTCTCTCTTCAAACCTTGTCTTGAGTTAATCAGTTGCCATAATGACGAAAAAATCCTTAGAACCGACCTCAGAAACCATCCATCTCACTGGCTATCAAATACATATCGGGAGCTGTCTGGATCGATTAAATCATTTAATCCAGAATAACGCTCCATCGAAAGTTATCGTTCTAGCCGATCATCATACGGAAGAATCCTGTTTGACCGTCCTAAAACAAGGGGGCTTGACCTACGACTCTTCCATTGTCATTGCGGCAGGAGAAAAACACAAGTCGTTATCGACATGTGAGAAAATCTGGCAAAGGCTCTTCGATCTGAAAGCGGACCGGCATTCACTGCTCATCAACCTGGGCGGAGGAGTAATTGGTGATATGGGAGGATTCTGTGCCAGTACCTACATGCGTGGGATATCCTTTATTCAGGTACCAACTACGCTACTCTCTCAAGTAGACGCCTCCATTGGAGGAAAACTGGGAATTGATTTTTACGGTCTTAAAAATTCTATTGGCCTATTTAAGGATCCATTATCTGTTCTGGTGGATCCGGGCTTTCTAGCCACTCTTCCCGCAAAGGAATTGCGTAGTGGTTATGCAGAGGTCGTAAAACACGGATTGATACGTGACCGCGATCTTTGGGAAAAGATCACCCAAGTCAACGATTGGTCAAATCAACCCTGGCAAAAAGTAATTCACCAATCCCTCCTGGTGAAAAAAGACGTGGTAGCAGAAGATCCATTGGAAAAGTCGATTCGAAAAATACTCAACTTCGGGCATACAATAGGACATGCCATAGAAAGCGTTATGATTGACATCGAAAGACCGATTTTGCATGGTGAGGCGGTTGCCGCAGGGATGATCGCAGAAGCATTTTTGTCGCACCGCCATGGTACACTTACCTCAGAAGATCTGGCAACCATTACTACCTATTTATTATCCGTTTATGGTCAACTTCCGATTCAAGAATTAGATTTTGAAAAATTGATTCGGAAAATGGGGCATGACAAGAAAAATATAGGATCGGCTATAAACTTTACTTTTCTGGATAGCATCGGTTCATCCAGTATCAATCATACAGCAACCATCGAACAAATCAGGGAAAGTATTGATTATTACAGCAGTCTGTAAAACACTTGGGAGAGGATCTGAGTTATTAAGATAATTTCAAATATAAAGCCAATGGCGATAAGGATTTCTGAAGAAAAGCAAACCTGGGCGGCAAAGTGGTTATGGAGATTGGCCATTGCGGGAGTAGTGGTCGTATTTCTCATCTTTATAATCATATCTCTGGGCAATTTACCAACGTTCGAACAATTGGAAAACCCACAGGAGGATGTAGCTTCTGAGGCTTATGCCAGTGATATGTCAGTATTGGGCAGATATTATGTGGAAAACCGTGTCCCTATAGATTATGAAAATATTTCTCCGTATCTGATCAAAGCACTCCTGGCTACTGAAGATCAGCGATATTTCCGTCATTCCGGTATTGACTTTCATGCCTTGGGAAGGGTCGCAGTAAAATCGCTTGTATTGCAACGCGAGACCTCGGGAGGAGGAAGTACGATCACTCAACAATTGGCCAAACTCCTTTTTGACAGGCCAAATTTGAGTAATATGGGAAAGATACGCCGGGCTTATACGCTGGCAATCACTAAGTTTAAAGAGTGGATCACCGCGGTAAAGTTGGAACGAAGTTATACCAAGGAAGAGATCCTGGCGATGTACCTTAATCATTTTGACTTTCTGCACAATTCCCATGGAATTCAGGCGGCTTCCGAGACTTATTTTGGAAAAAACCAGGAAGACCTTAAAATTGAGGAAGCAGCCATGTTGGTTGGTATGCTACAAAATCCTTCCTATTACAATCCCATGCGGAGACCGGAGTTGGTAGCCCAAAGAAGAATGGTGGTTCTTAAACAAATGGTAAATCAGGGTTACTTGAGCGAAGAGAAATATGACTCTCTCAAGGCGCTTCCGGTAGATATGTCCAATTTCAAAAGATCATCGCATATCAATGGTCTTGCTCCCTACTTCAGAATGGAAATGCGTAAAGAACTTAAGGATATATTATCCCGTAAGGAATGTCTTAAACCGGATGGCACCCGTTGGGATATAGATAGTGACGGTCTACGTATCTACACCACCATCGATCATCGCATCCAATTACATGCTGAAGAGGCCATGGTCAAACACATGCGAAAACTGCAAAAAATATTCTTCAGACACTGGGAGCTGGTACGGGAGGATCCATGGGAATATGATGAAGATGATTCTTTCGTCGATGTAAAATTAGAAAACCTGCGTAGTCAAATCCGTTATTCAGACCGCTATCAAATATTGCGGGACAAAACATTCAGCACTGAGCTGCAAAAATTTGAAGAATACTTTGACCAGGAAATCTCAGACGTAGACCTCGTGCGTATGGAACATGCCCAAAAGGAACCGACCTATCTCTCCGAAATGGTGGCCAAGAAATATGTATCCAAGAAACAGAAGGAGTTTTACGACAAGACGCTGAAAAGCGAAAAAGGAAAAGAACTCATGTCTCTATGGGATTCCTTCCAGAAAGAAGTCGACAAAGTATTTGCAAAAAAGGTAAAAATGAGAGTCTTTACCTATGAAAATTCTGATTTTGAAAAAGATACCGTGATGAGTCCTTTAGACTCCATCAAATATCATCGCAAGCATTTGCAAACAGGCATTTTAGCAATCGATCCCCATACCGGTCACATAAAAGCATGGGTAGGAGGTATTAATATGAAATATTTTCAACAAGATCATATCCATACAAATCGGCAAGTGGGCTCAACTTTCAAACCTTTTGTTTATTCTACCGCCATAGCCTTCCAGGGCATATCGCCATGTTCGCAAGTCTATGATATACAATATACGATCAGCAAAGGTGAGGGTAATTTTAACATGCAAAATGACTGGTCACCAAAGAATGCCGATGATACTTATGAAGCCGCTCCCATTACACTTTACGAGGCATTGCGCGAATCAAAAAATACCATCTCTGTGTACCTCATGAAACAAATAAGTGACGTCGAACCGGTGCGCAGGTTGGCGGCTAACATGGGTATTGATAAAAGTAAGTTACCTCCGGTGCCCAGTTTATGTCTTGGCTCTGCAGATATTTCACTCTATGAAATGACTGGCGCTTATTCAGCATTTGCCAACAATGGAAATTATATCAAACCAACATTTATCAAACAAATCGAAGATAAAAACGGCAAACTCATCTATCGCAGCATCGAAACGGAAGAGCAAGCTTTACAACCCGACGCAAACTATGTGATGGTAGACATGTTGAAATACGCATTGGCTGGTCGGGGAGGTTCTGGTGAACTAAAGTCAGAAGTAGGTGGTAAAACCGGTACGACCCAAAATCATTCGGATGGTTGGTTTATGGGGATAACCCCAAGTTTAGTAGTTGGCATATGGGTTGGAGGTGAAGATCGCTGGATCCGGTTTCGTGATTTGGCCAATGGACAGGGCTCGGTTATGGCCCGGCCGATGTTTATCGACCTGATAAAGCGATTGGAGGCCGATCCTGCGGCAGATTATGACAAAGATGCCCATTTCTATAAACCTCCCGGAAAACTGAGCATCACCATTGATTGCGATGAGTATCAGAATCTCCATCCTTTAAACAAGCCGGAAAGTTTTGAACAGGAAGAAGAGCGGGAATTTTTCTAACGTTCCTAACCACGTGTGGAGAAACTCAATTTGATTCGAAGCACAGATAACCACTGGTTTTATATCTTTGATATCGATTTTACATTAAAAAAAATCGGAATAGAAAAGGCGGTGAATAGCCCGAAAATTTGCTCTCGCTTAGGGCAGGTGCTCATCGATAAATAAAGCTGAACTTTGGTAAAGTAACGGGAATGCGACGGATAACTTCCATTAGAGACTTTTATTTGATCTACCTGGGCGTACTTAGCTTATTGGTAGCATGTGGAGGAGAGCCTTCCCAACCAGAAGAAAAGGTCGTTTTGACCGAGGTTAAAATCGACCTCCAGGATAGTATTACCCGTAAAATTCTCGATGCTCAGGATCGGTTTCAAATAGAAAACATTCTTCCTTTTTTCTCCAATCCTGATCCTACCTATCGTTATTTAGCAGCCAGAGCTTTTGCATCTTTGAAAGATCCTGCCGGATTGGATTCACTTATAGCCCATCTACAAGATCCCATCAGAGAAGTGCGCAAGGGAGCCGCTTTTGCCCTGGGTCAAATAGGCGATCCCCGTGCGGAAACGCCACTGATTTCCGCCTTTCAGGCCGAAGATAGTATTGATGCAAACAATGAGCTCAATGCTCTGATCCTGGAAGCAGTGGGTAAATGTGGAACACAGAACAATCTATCCCTATTGAGTCAGGTCACCACCTATCTGGATTCGGATCATTTTCTTCTGTTAGGGCAAGCTAGAGCAATTTTCCGCTACATGTTGCGTGGCATTGTAAATCCAAGTGGTACCGAGAGAATGGTGAATTTACTCGCCAACCCTGATATTCCGGATGAGGTCCGGACAGTAGCCTGTCATTATCTGGCCCGCGCCGACATAGATCTGCAAGATCATGCTGATTTACTGACCCTCACTTATTCGAACCTGGAAGAAAGTGATCTCAAGAATACAATGCCTCTGGTGCTGGCAAAATGTAAAACTCGCGAAGCGAATAATCTATTACAGAGTAGTATCGGAAGTAGTCAGGATTTTAGATTGAAATGTAACGCCTTGAGAGCTATGGGTAGATCCAATTTCAGGTCTTTTCGCAGCACGATTCAAAAAGCGCTGTACGATCGGAATATTGCGGTATCCAGTACAGCAGCAGAGATGATCCTCGAATATGGTGATGCCAACTATTGGCGCACCTACCTCAATTTATCGCTCAGTAATTTTCCCTGGCAGGTCAAGATCACTTTACTACATGCCGTCAGTAAACTCATACCGCCCGGTAATGCCATGTTTAGTAATATGAACTATGATTTTCTTCGACAGCGCATCAATAGTACTTCTAATCCATACGAAAAGGCAGCCGCTATTCAGGCATTAGCAGAAGATCCGGGCAAGTATAGTCTGATCCTCGGCATAAAAAAGAATACCGAAGATGCTGTAGTCCGGACGGCTGCTATCCAGGCATTGAAGAAAATAGCCGTATCAAAGCAATTCAGAAGACTCTCTGCCAGCTCCCAAAAAGAAATCATTGATGCACTGGTTGAGGCCCTCGAATCCGGAGATGTAGGTATGGTAGAACAGGCGTCAGCCATTCTGGATCTCGACCTCAACGCATATGGGTATGATACCAAGAACATTATTGGTCGTGCAGAAGCTCAACTGCAGATACCCCGCGATATGGAGGCATTGATATCGCTGCATCGTAAGAAGGCAGAATTGGAGGGGCGGATCTATGACCACAAAGAGGATTTACAATTTACCCATGCGGTCGAATGGAAGACCTTGGAGGCTGTGGGTGAAAATCCTCGTGCCAAAATCACGACCAATCGTGGAAGCTTTACCGTTCGGCTCTATCCGCTCCATACGCCAGGTACGGTCGCTAATTTTATCGATCTGGCAAATTTAAACTACTGTGCCAACAAGCCTATTCATCGGGTCGTGCCCGGCTTTGTCATTCAGGGAGGATGTAACCGGGGAGATGGCTATGGCAGTCTGGATTATAACATTCGCTCTGAATTTCCTTTACTTTATTATGATGCTCCGGGATACATTGGTATGGCTTCTGCCGGTAGTCATACGGAAAGTGCACAATGGTTTGTTACTCAATCAGCGACTCCACATTTGGATGGTAACTATACCCTATTTGGAAAAGTAGAAGAAGGCATGGATGTCATCTACAATACAGAAGTAGGTGATATTATTCAACAGATTTCCATTTTATAAAACGCTAAACCAATTCAACTAATGAAAAACACACCACTCACTCAACACCATATTGACCTGGGCGGTAAAATGACAGATTTTGCCGGTTATCAGATGCCTATTCAATACACTTCCGTTTCTGAGGAGCATCGAATGGTGAGAGAAAAAGCTGGTCTGTTTGATGTCTCTCACATGGGAGAATTCATAATTAAAGGTAAGCAAGCACTGGACCTGATACAATGGGTCACTTCCAATGATGCCAGTACTCTTAAGATTGGTGATGCACAGTACTCCTGTATGCCCAATGAAACGGGAGGAATTGTCGACGATCTGCTAGTTTACCGGCTGGATGAAGATCAGTGTTCTGAAGGTGAGCAAGCCTTCATGCTTGTTGTCAATGCATCCAATATTGACAAAGATTTAGCTTGGATCAATCGGCATAATACTTTCGATGTGAGCTTAATCAATATCTCTGACCAGACAGGCCTTCTGGCATTACAGGGGCCATTGGCTACCTCACTATTACAACCCCTTACCGATCTGGATTTGCCAGCAATTGACTATTATAGTTTCCGGAAAGGCACTGTAGCCGGGTTCCCAAATGTATTGGTTTCCGCCACAGGATATACCGGAGCAGGTGGATTCGAAATTTACGCGGAAAATGCGGTCATTGTCTCGATCTGGGAAACTCTTCTTGCCAAATACGACAGATCGGATCTCGCACCCTGCGGCTTAGGTGCCAGAGATACACTTCGCCTGGAAATGGGATACTGTCTCTACGGCAACGATATCAATGACAAAACCAGCCCATTGGAGGCCGGCCTGGGATGGATAACAAAACTCAGTAAGGAAAATTTTATCAGCAAAACTATTCTCTCACAA
Source organism: Saprospiraceae bacterium (assembly GCA_020437045.1). Classification (GTDB taxonomy): domain Bacteria; phylum Bacteroidota; class Bacteroidia; order Chitinophagales; family Saprospiraceae; genus JABDMH01. The sequence goes on from JAGQWV010000183.1 coordinate 9,319, forward strand.
CAAAAAGAGGAGGGTTTTGTTAGAAAGTTGGTCGGTTTTACCACTGAAGACCGCAGAGCTCCTCGACATGATTACATCATTGAAAATAATGAGGAAGAAGAGATCGGGGTGGTAACATCCGGCACTCATAGTCCAACCTTGGGATATCCAATTGGCATGGGCTATGTAGCGAAACCCTACAGTAAAAGTGGAACAAAAATATATTTTGTAGCAGGGAAGAAAAAAATCGAAGCCACCGTATCTAAACTACCTTTCTTGAAAAATGAGCTTTAGCGACAAAAAGTTAACCTTTATCAAAAGATGGGGAGACTTGGCCACCAAATGGGGTATTAATAAAACGATGGGACAGATCCATGCTTTATTACTGATTTCTCCCCGGGCTTTTTGTTCTGATGAAATCATGGAATCACTGGAAATATCCCGGGGAAATACTTGCATGAATCTCAAGGCATTGGTAGAGTGGGGTTTAGTCTATAAGCATTGTCAGGATGGTTGCCGCAAGGAATACTATGTCGCTGAAAAGGATATGTATAAAGTTTTCCGGCAGATCGTCATCCATCGTCGCAAAGAAGAACTGGAGCCTCTTCTGGAGATGATGACCTATTACGATGACATAGAAGATCGTTGTCCTGAATCATCTGAATTTTGCCGGGTGTTGAAAGATATCCAATTTTTTTCCCGTAAAGCTGATGCTACTTTAAACTCTCTTCTTAAGACAAATCCCGATTGGTTTGTTAGTAGCTTTCTGCGAATGATCCGCTAAGAATCAAATGACGTTGCGTAAGATTTCCGCCAGCCAGATTTACACTAACCGGGGTTTACCACTGACCAATGCAGTGCTGGTTGTCGACCCTGCAGGTGTCATCGTGAGTTTGGATCCACTTGAAAATCATGATCCTGCATCGGTAGAGAAATATGAAGGCATTCTGACTCCTGGATTTGTTAATGCCCATTGTCACCTCGAATTGTCACACATGAAAGGCAAAGTTTCTACAGGAACCGGCCTGGTGAAATTTATCGAGGGGGTGGTCTCGCTCCGAGGCTCTGACCAGGAAGAGATCCAAACCGCCATTGATGCAGCTGATGAAGAGATGTGGCAGGGAGGTATCGTTGCCGTAGGTGATATTTGTAATAAACCAGACACATTTGCCCGAAAGGACATTAGCCCGATTCATTACCATAGTTTTGTCGAAATGTTTGATTTTTGGCAGGATCATCTAGCGCAAAAAACCTTTGAGGAGTATAAGTCCGTATACGATAACCTGACTGATAAAGAAGGCCACCGCAGAAGCGCTGTACCCCATGCCCCCTATTCGGTAAGCCGGACCCTATTCCGTCTGCTTAATGATCTGAATAGCGAAGGTACCAGCATCAGTATCCATAACCAGGAAACCCTGGCTGAAGAACTCATGTTTCGTGATAAGTCAGGAGATTTTCTGACTTTATTTGGAAAATTTGGATTTACCTACGATCACTTTGAGCCAACAAATCAATCTTCGATACATTATGCGATCCAAAACATGGACCCGCGTCACCATTCTCTTTTTGTGCACAACACTTTAACCAATGCTAACGATGTGAAGGTTACGGTTGATTGGAATCCCAATTCTTATTGGGTGTCATGTCCCAATGCAAATCTTTACATCGAAAACCGTTTACCTGACTACCAGATGTTTCTCGCGACAGGTGCACAAGTGTGTCTGGGCACAGACAGCCTTACTTCCAATTGGCAATTGAGTATTCTTGAAGAGATAAAAACCATTCGTAAATATCAGTCCTTTGTACCGCAGGCCGATATCATCCGTTGGGCCACCCTCAATGGTGCCAAAGCTCTGAATATTGCGGATCAATATGGGAGCCTGGAAGTTGGAAAAGCCCCTGGTATCAACCTGATCTCAGTTAATTCAGCAGGTGAAATCGACACATCCAGTAACGTGCAAAAGGTCATCTAGATTTTACAGAATCAAATTCCTTCTGAAAATCGAGATCAGGATACTTCTGCTGTAGATTCTGAATCTGAGTTTTCAAATTTTTTCTAAATTCTTCATATTCAGCACCTTCCGGATGCAAAGGTCTATGGTTCAATGACTTGTTAAATTGTCCTATAAGCCGGATTTGCTCCTTGGCATCGTGAGTAAAATGATGGTTGACAAACTTATTTAAGACATATTCAACAGCCTGATCACTGGGATGCACCATATCCCGGTTATAAAATCGATAATCTCTTAATTCGTCAATCACAATTTCATAGGCCGGAAAATAGTGACAAAAACTATTTCTTTCTACCAACGAATGTATGGCCGTAATGAGTTGCGCTTTGCTCCGGTTATTCTCAGTAAGTCCGTCGCGAATATACCGCACGGGACTTACGGTCAATACGACCTGGATATCCCGGTTGGCCGATATGAGGCGATCCAGGCTGGCTTGCAACCGGAGATCAATTTGCTCTGCACTAATCAATATTTTCTGGAATTTGGCCATGGGTATTTTGTGACAATTGGCCACAATTGATCCGGATTCCAACCATTGGTAGGCATGGGCCGATCCCAGTGTAACTATGAGAAATTTGGTCCGGGCCAGGAAATCTCTGGCAACAGAATATGCTTGTTGCAATCCAACGATAAGCGATGCCTTTTCCGGTGCACTAAATTGCCCATGATGCTGCAGGCTGTGCCATAGGCCACCATGCCAGACCATTGCTGCTTCATCCGGGCTCCAATCGTCTGAAGATAGGTGGTCAAGGATCGTGCTTAGTACAACGGGATTATAGATGATTCCCAAAGGATTGATGAGGGTTTCAAACTTATGTTCCTTCAGAAAACCACCTATATGATCTGAGAAGCACGAACCCAGCGTAAGCAGGCGATCTGTTCGTAAAATGGACAGACTGTTGTCTTTTAAGTTGACCTCGGTAGAGAAAGTACTCACTAATCCGTGTATTCTTGTGGCATAAAATATTATTTTTCTACATTTCCTGGCTACTACAACTTGAAATGAGTTTTATATCGAGACTTTTTAACCATAAAAAAACCGCCAAACGTCCTCCCGATGTGGAATTTGGCCGTTTCAGTGATAGTTATAAGTCAGAAGTACGATATGATGCCTGGGATCGGGCCATCGAATATTTTGAATCAGGAGAATATTTTCAATCATTCCGGAATTTTTTCGATTATCTGACCGACGATTATAAAAATAATGTCAGTTACGCAGAAAGTGATGACCAACTTACCTTCACCATTTTGCAGGGATCGAAAAAGATCACGGGATACGCCGATATCCATACGATAAAAGCTGAAGGAAAGATTGCGCATGCAAGCGAACTGAGCATCGGATATATGCGTAGATTGATTGAAAGTAATTACAATCTCAAATATGGACGCTACTGTCTTGATGATGATCAAAATCTTACCATCGTTTTTGACAGCATTACCCTGGATGCCTCTCCTTACAAGTTATATTATGGTTTAAAAGAAATTGCTCTTGCAGCAGATAAACAGGATGATCTTCTGATTGAAGAGTTTGAAATGCTGCAGCCGATTAATAATACGCATGTCATCGACATATCGGAGAAAGAAAAAGACATCAAAATCGCTTTTCTTCGACAAAAAACCGAAGCCGCATTAGACTATATCAAAAACGGAAAATTGAATCCCGTGCAGTATGCCGGTGGAATCACCTACATGCTACTGGATACGATCTATCGGCTGGATTTTCTGATTCGGCCAGAAGGTTATACTATGGAAGCATTCGAACGGATGCATCGTAATTTTTTTGCCGCCGATGGATTTAATAATCAGCAAAAAAATCATCAATTGCTTAAAGAGCTGATGTCGTTGCAGGAAAGGCCTGATGAAAAAATAAGATCAGAATTGTATCGTACCATATCAACCTTTGGGATGCTAGGAGTGACCAATCACGAACGATTACGTGATTTGATCCAGGGTGAACTTGAGAATATGGTATGGTATGCTGAAAATGGATACGTCGACATAGCACTGAGTGTACCTGGATATATCGTTGGCCATGCACTGTTCAATTATAGTCTACCCGAGCCGGACAAAGACCTTTTTATGCTTTACTATCAAATCATGGAATCAGACTATTTTACCAAGCTCGGATTTGAACTAGATTATTTACAAGAAGGCAAGATAAACCGTCACGCGGTAAGAGACTCTATCGGCTATATTGTCCAGACCTGGGAAAAGAAGTATCCTAAACTTAATCCCGATCTCAATCTTTTAAAATATGGCAATCTTGTCCAGTTTGCCGGTTCTTATCTACAGATGATGGCATCACTTGATCTAACAAAAGTCATGGCATGATGACCATATCCGAAATAATCGACCAGTATAAGCCAGTACTCATCCAAATTGCCACTCCTTATAGTACCGGTACCGGTTTTTACTTGCATAAGTCGCAACTGATCATTACCAACGAGCATGTAGTGCGGGGAAACCGACAGGTGATTATCAATGGAGATCGCATCAAAAAACAATTGGTCGATGTAATTTATACCGACCCTAAATACGATCTCGCCTTCCTCGCTCCGCCCCAGGAAATCCTGCCCGAAGTACCACTGATGGCGTCGACGATTTTGCATGAAGGTGACCAGGTGATAGCCATCGGACATCCGTTTGGCTTAAAATTGTCCGCGACGAATGGCATCGTTTCTAATCTTCGTCATCAGATTGGTGATCTCAACTATATACAACATGACGCTGCCCTCAATCCCGGTAATAGTGGTGGTCCCTTGATCAATACCCGGGGTGAGATTGCCGGTGTAAATACCTTTATCATCAGAGATGGCAACAACATCGGATTTTCATTGCCCACCCGATACCTGGTGGATACCATCAATGAATTTGAAGCAGGAGGTGCAAAATCGGCTACCCGTTGTTATTCCTGTTCGAATCTGGTGTTTGATGAAAACACTCCGGTTAAGTATTGCCCACATTGTGGTGCCAGAATTGAGCTACCGGGTGATTCGGAAGAATATGAACCCATAGGAATCAATAAAACGATTGAGGAGATTCTGGCGGAACTGGATTATGATATTGCATTGGCGCGAATTGGTCCTAATCACTGGCAAATTGAAAAGGGAAGTGCCCGGATTACGATTACCTATCATGAGGAAAGTGGTCTAATCCTGGGTGATGCTTTCCTGGTCCAGCTACCCAAACAGGAAATCAATCGGATATATGCCTACTTGCTCCGGGAAAATTACCGGATGAGTCACCTTTCTTTCAGCATTCGGGGCAACGATATCATTCTTAGCCTGATCATCTATGATAGATACCTTGGTGTGGACACAGGCAAGCTTTTACTGGAATATCTCTTCGAGCGTTCTGACCATTATGACAACATCCTGGTCGAAGAATACGGTGCCCTTTGGAAGGAAGAGTTGTAACCGGTCAAAAACTGGTACTTGTTTTAAAATTTTTAAGAAAAATCTAAGGCGCGATATAGTAATGTATCCGGGTAAAATACGTTGTAATAAAGATTTGATTGGTGCATACCACTAAAAAATGTATTAGTTTTACTTTGCAAGATTAGCTCGAAATATGAATAAGAAGCTTTTACTGACCTTAATGTCATTTGTTTTGTACCTGAATTGGTCGATAGGTCAGGACATTCATTTTTCCCAATTTTATATGTCACCGCTCAATTTGAACCCTGCACTTACTGGTGTCATGAATTGTAATGATCGTTTTGTCGCTAACTATCGAAATCAATGGGCCAGTATCCTGCGTTCTAACGCCTTTAAGACCTATTCAGCTTCGTACGATCGCAAAATTCCGGTAGGCAGATATGACTATTTTGGGGTTGGTGGTACCCTATGGGGCGATGTGGCTGGTGAAGCTGATTTCCAAACACTTCAGGCACGCCTATCCGGTTCTTACAGTCGACGTATGGGTGGTAATCGTGATCTGGCGCATTATCTGGTGGCAGGAGCTGACGTTGGTCTATCACAGCGATCGATAGACTTCCTTAAATTGCGATTTGGCAGTCAGCATGACGGTCAGGGTGGTTTTGATCCGGATCGTCCCAGCGGTGAAAACCTCGCCAGGGAAAGCTTTACTTATGCAGATGTATCCGCCGGTTTACTTTGGTTTACTGTCTTAAATAAATATAATAGCTTTTTTGCCGGAGCGGCATTTCATCAACTGAATAGTACCGATGTAAGTTTTACTCAGGATTCTATTGTGCCAATCTACTCAAAATTGACCCTACATGCCGGTGGAGAGTTTAGTTTGGGCAACGATCTTGGCTTGGTACCAGGCCTGGTGATCTTTAAGCAGGGCCCTTCTTTTCTATTGAATCTGGGTACTTCACTGCGTTTTACCCTGGCCCAGG
>JAGQWV010000003.1 GCA_020437045.1 Saprospiraceae bacterium
GGAAAATTGAACTAAGTTTTATGATATTTATTTTCATTTCGAATGCTTCTTTATATGATTCACTAGTTATAAAATGCGTTGTAATGTTTCCAGGTCAATATCATCCATCAGGTCATTAAAAATTGGATCTATCTCGTCCGAGCGTAGGGTTTCACTTAAAATATCGATATCATCAACGTCCTGGGCATAGAAGTCACTAACTTCAAATTCGTCGATGTGATTTTGCACATATTCGGCAATTTCATTTGCACTAAAATGATCTTGCAGCAATTCCGTCCCATGGTTGTTGGGATTGCTAATCCAGAAAACTGTACCCATAATAAGTACCATCGCTAATGCCCAGGCCGGACTTGGGTTTAGCATAAGATTCCATCTGGAAAGCAGTTCCTCCCACCAGGAATTTTTGAGTGATCTGCTGTTTTCTTCATGGATACGTTGCATAATTTGATCCGGAAGGGCATCAAAATAGTTATGCGGCGTGGTGAAGGGGTTTTCCTTTCGCAAGTCTTCCAGAAAATCTGGTAATTTGCGCTCATCAAAATGATCACTATTTTTCATAGTCGTTATATCTGTACTTTCTTAAAGTAAAATTCAATCTTCTTGACAGCATGATGAAAACTGGCTTTCAAAGCCCCAACGGAGGTGTCTAATATTTCGGACATCTGTTGGTAGGTCATGTCGTCATAATACTTCATATTAAAAACAAGTCTCTGTTTGTCTGGCAATTCACCCAATGCTTTTTGTAACATCATTTGCGCTTCATCACCGTCAAAGAATGCATCTGCTTCCAAGGCCTGGGCGGCATCCAGCGATCCGCTCTGTCTCTTTTTATTCTTATTCAGGAAGGTGATACTTTCATTGCTGGCTATCCGGTACAGCCATGTATAGATCTTTGCATCACCCTTAAAACCATCCAGACCTCGATAGGCCTTTATAAATGTATTTTGTACGATGTCATTAGCATCTTCATGTTCGAAAACAAACTTGCGGATATGCCAATAGATTCTTTCCTGGTATAATTCCAACAGATCTCTAAATGCATGATCGCGCGTTCGGGAGTCACGCAATCTTTCCATTAAATTCTTTTCATGTGGCATTACCGGCAGGATTGTTTTACATGATTCTTCATACCATTGACTTCCTGAATTACTGAAGGTTTAATCTTAAGATGAAAATATTTTTTGAGAATCTGGTTTTTCTATCTTTATTGGGTGGGTCAGATTCTTACCAAGCATGCAAAGGCTGAGCAATTTTTTACTTCGTTTGTGGGGATTTAAACTGGAGGGTGATCCCGGCAACCATTTGAAGCATCGCATTTTTGCGGTGATTCCCCATACCTCCAATTGGGATTTTCCCCTAGGACTACTAGTACGTAGTGCCGCAGGAATCAAGGTGAGTTATATTGGTAAGTCCAGTTTATTTAAACCACCATTTGGATTTATATTTAGAGCACTGGGCGGTTATCCGGTAGATCGGTCACGGAGTCATAAGTACGTGGATGCTGTAGCTGCTTTATTTCAGACCCATCCGCAATTTTCGATTGCTATTGCTCCTGAAGGCACCCGGAAAAAAGTCGACCGGCTAAAGACCGGATTCTACCATATTGCCAGGTTGGCTGGCGTTCCCATTATTATGACCAAATTTGATTACGGTAGGATGGTCGTTGCTTTTTCTGACCCGTTTTATCCCACTGGAGATTTGGAGAAGGATTTTGCCGTGATGTCTGCATTCTATAAAGATGCCCGGGGCAAGAACCCGGAACTGGGCTTTGATTTTGCTCAGTCTAAATCAGACTTCAAGACCAAGGAAAACTAAACTCACATGTACGATTCGAAACAAGAAAAACAACTATTCAATTTTACTAAAGAGTTGTTGGATCCAGGACAAGCTAGTCAACTCACAGCTTTCGATCATGTTGAAAAACTTAGGCAAGTCCTTAATTATCATGAGTGGAAGTATTATGTGCAGAACAATCCATTGATCAGTGACTTTGAGTATGATATTTTGTACAAGGAATTGGAAAGGCTGGAAGACCAAAACCCCGATTTGGTTTCACCGGATTCACCCACACAGCGTGTGTCTTCTGATCTTTCACCCGATTTTAAGACAGTACAGCATCTTACCGCAATGTTGTCCCTGGCCAATTCTTATGACGCAGATGATTTAAAGTCTTTCGATGAAAGCAATAAGAAATTATTGGGATTGACAGCTTCGGACCAGCTTGAATATTGTGTAGAGCCAAAATTTGACGGAGGCAGCATTGCGTTGATTTATGAAAATAATCAATTGGTCAGAGCTGCCACCCGGGGTAACGGACAAGAGGGGGATGAAATCACGGCAAATATCAGAACGTTGAAGTCCATACCACTCAAAGCCAATTTCTCTCAACATGGTATAGGAAGAATTGAATTACGAGGAGAAGCCATCATTCGTAAGGACACGTTTAAAAAAATTAATGAGACCCGGGAAAAAGAAGGATTAGCCTTATTTGCCAATCCCCGAAATGCAGCGACCGGTGGTCTGCGAATGAAGGATCCAAAAGAAACAGCGCAGAGGGGGATCGAGGCATTCATCTATCAGATAGCCTATACTGAGAATCAGACAGGTGAAGCAGTTCCTGCATTGATAAATACGCAGTGGGATGGGATGGAGCTTCTTCAACAATTGGGATTTAAAGTGCCGACGGTAGAACGAAAGAAGTGTGAAAACATTGAACAGGTCATTCAATTCTGTGAAGAATGGCAGGAGCGAAGAGATTCGTATCCATATGAGATTGATGGCATGGTCATTAAGTTGAATGATGTCGGACAACAACAATTGATAGGTGCTACCAGTCACCATCCCCGATGGGCAATCGCCTACAAATTTAAAGCAAAGCAGGCAACAAGCACTCTACTACATGTAGAATATCAGGTAGGAAAGGTGGGTTCAATTACTCCAGTAGCAAAAATAGAACCGGTGCAACTGGCAGGGGTGACGGTATCCAGTGTGTCTCTGCATAATGAAGAATTTATTCAGAGTAAAGACTTGCGTATTGGAGATCAGGTGTTGGTCGAGAGAGCTGGAGATGTGATTCCCTATATAGTCAAATCATTACCTGATGTCAGGACAGGGGAGGAAATACCGATTGGGTTTCCTAGATTTTGTCCTATAAACCAGGTTGAAAAAATACCGCTGGTAAAGGAAGGAGACGAAG
>JAGQWV010000004.1 GCA_020437045.1 Saprospiraceae bacterium
TGTGCAATTTTTTCATCTTGTGTTTACCCTGCTTGTCATTGCCAATCCACATAAGCAGCCAATTTGTCAGGTTTTGCTGTGGATGGCATGCCGTTTGACGAGTTAGCACTGAACATAAAAGTGTAATATGACCATGGAAAAAGGATCAATATCCGTTCAATCACAAAATATCTTTCCGATTATAAAGAAGTTTCTCTATGCTGATCATGACATCTTCCTTAGAGAACTTATTTCAAACGCTGTAGATGCCTCGCAAAAATTAAAGACCTTAGTTAATAAGGGCGTTGTAAAATCAGAAATCGGGGATCTAACGATAGAAGTACTCCTCGACGAAGAAGCTAAAACGTTGACCATCCGCGACCGAGGTATCGGTATGACCGAAGATGAGGTTAAAAAATATTTAAATCAGGTCGCCTTTTCCAGTGCGGAAGAGTTTGTTAAAAAATACAAAGCGGAAAATACAATTATCGGCCACTTTGGGTTAGGATTCTACTCAGCATTTATGGTATCAGATAAAGTAGAAGTCATCACGAAATCTTACCAAAAAAATGCCAAAGCCACTCGATGGGAATGTGACGGTGAGCCAGAATATTTTATCGAATCATCTGATAAAAAAGAAAGAGGCACCGATGTTATCTTACATATAAATGAAGAGAGCAAAGAATTTCTCGATAAGAACAGGATCGAATCGCTCTTAAAAAAATATTGCCGCTTCTTGCCAATACCTATTCAATTTGGCACCAAGACTGAAACCACCTACGAAGGTGAGGGCGAGGATGCCAAAGAGATAGCGACAGAAGTTGCCAACATTATCAACAATACAGATCCAGCTTGGAAGAAATCACCAAGTAGCCTTACGGATGAGGATTACAAGAATTTTTATAATGAATTATATCCATTTAGCCAACCTCCTCTCTTTTGGATCCATCTGAATATTGATTTCCCCTTTAACCTTACGGGTATCCTATATTTCCCTAAACTATCCCAACAATTAGAAGTACAAAAGAATAAAATTCAATTGTACAGTAATCAGGTATATGTCACCGATGACGTAAAGGATATCGTCCCTGAGTTTTTAACCCTCATGCATGGAGTCATTGACTCACCTGATATTCCACTTAATGTATCGAGAAGTTATTTGCAGAGTGACCATAACGTTAAAAAAATAACGGGATATATTACTAAAAAGGTAGCGGAGAAACTCCAATCATTATTCAAAAAAGATCGTGAATTATATGCATCCAAGTGGGAAGAAATAGCTCCGATTGTAAAATATGGAATGCTCACCGAAGATAAATTCTACGATAAGGCTAAAAATTTTGCTTTACTTAAAAATACCGAAGGGGAGAATTTCACCATTGAGGAATATCAGGACAAAGTAAAATCGAATCAAACGGACAAACATGGCAAAATAGTCTTCTTGTATGCTAATCAGCAAACGGATCAAAATACATTTATTGCCGCTGCTAAAAATAGGGGCTATGACGTATTATTGCTTGATCAGATTATAGACAACCATTTTATTCAGCATCTGGAACACAAGAATGACAAAATTCTTTTTGTTAGAGTGGACTCAGATACCGCTGACAATTTAATCCAGACTGATGAAACAGTTGAATCCGTTTTGTCAGACAAAGACCAGGAAAAAGTAAAGACATTATTTGAAACAGTCTTAAAAAAAGATGGGCACAGTATTCAACTGAAAGCACTGACAAAAGACGACCATCCAGTAATGATCACCCGTCCGGAATTTATGCGCCGAATGCAGGAGATGCAAAGGCTGCAGGGGATGGGCATGGGTGGCGCTGATATGCCAGATTTTCATCAATTAGTGATTAATTCCAATCATCCTCTGATTGCTGACAAATTACTTAAGATGAAAAGTGAACAGAAAAAAGAAGACTTTGTCAAATATCTATATGACTTGGCAAGACTAAATCAGCAAATGCTTAAAGGTGCTGATCTTTCATCGTTCATTAATAGAAGTCTCGAATTTGTGAGCTAGTAGTATTTGGGTACAAAAAGAAATAGCCCAGATCAAATCTTCTGAGCTATTTCTTTTACCCAATTTCGATCCTGATCATCACCCAACTGATATAACTCTGTAAGCATTAATTGAGCCTTGATCCACTCCTTATGTTTTATAAACAACATGCTAATCCGGCGTAAGGCAGTGGTACCGTACAGATCAGAATTAAATCGAAGATTTTGAAAATATTGAATGGCCTGCCAATCGTGGCCAAGTTCCTCATCAAAAAGCCCTAAATAATATTGGATCACGTCATTTTCCGGATTCCTTTCATTTTCTACAAGTAACTCCTCGATTGCTCGTTCATAATCAGCGGAGCTTACCGCTTTCTCTAGAATCAGCTGTATTTGATTTTCCTGCCCTGATGATCCGGACCGGGTTACCCCGAAATATTTATATAGGTCGGTATGGTATTTCTTATAAAGAAATAATCCAGAATTATCTTTGTAGTACCAAACTGTTGCGGCACTCAGACAAACTAAAACCACAGAAACCAGAATTGTATTTTGCTGTATTTTCAATTAACATTATTAAACGTGAATGAAGAAATTATATGTTCTAAATACAACATCTGATTTCGCTTTCGCTCGCCAGGAGCCAATACAAATGCGTCGATAAAAATTAATTCACCCTTGGCTTCATTTAAAATAAGATAGGATAAAAAGGGCCCCCCCAGAAAATCGCCTTCCATTTCCCAAATACCTCTTGCCTCAACTGCATAAGCTCCTCCAAGGGTCATTGATTGGGTATAGACTGGAAGATCTTGATCGTTTGTACGCATGTAACTTCCCTCGATAGTGGAGCTGATATACTTCTTACCTAAGGTATCCTGAAGAGCAATGATCTTATCTTTTTTAAATTGATCCTGATTTTTATAGGGCATTTTATGAATTAAAATATTGGTAATGATCAATTCATTTTCGCGCATTAGCCACATTGTATTTTCATCTTCCAGAGGCATGATTCGATACTCTTTTGGTATGGCCAGATGAATACCGAAAGTCTGGGAGATCTGGTTTATAATCGCATTATCCTCTCCACCTAAATACACGGTAGCATCAATCTGTTTTCGGTACTGCTCCTGAATTATTTTTGCTATTGACGGAAAACGCTTCACGACTTGCCTCGCCAATTCGCGTTTTCCATTAGCAAACAAGTAGACAATCACTTGATCTTTAGCCCAACGGTCTCTTCCCATGCTGGTGTGAAAAGATGTGTCCTGCAGTGCCCGGGCTATTTTTTCACTACCCAGATCTTCCATAACCATCGCTGCCGTACTGGAATGTTCATCACTAATATCAGCTATAATCAAATATGCCTTGAGCTCCTTTCTTGTATGTTCCGCATCCAAATCATCTGTAGTAAAATGCTTTAGATCAAAAAGCGACTCTGGTTGAGGCAAGATTGGAAATGCCGAACCGAAATAGTAATTGATGGAGTCACCAATGGCACTATCCCATACATCCTCATCAGCAATTATAGCCAGCTGATTAAGTGATCCTATCGCATTGGGAGTGGGTTCTAATCTCTTTCTTGCTTCATCAGTACAAGAAGAAATTATGAAAATCACCAGCACTATAAGAACTCCCCATACCGTCTTTACCTGACTATTCATCTTATTGATGTTTTCTTCATAATAGAAGATGTGCGTAATCCTTCCCTTGGTGTATGCTAATAAACTTGTCGAGACAAGATCCGAAATTTCTAAAATAATCTTTCTACGATATGATCTTCAGAAATCCCTTCGGCTTCGGCTTTATAATTCCTTACGATACGGTGGCGTAAGACGTACTTTGCAATTTGCTGTACATCATCAATATCCGGTGAATATTTACCCTGGATTGCCGCGTGACATTTGGCTCCCAAAACCAGATATTGAGATGCGCGAGGGCCTGCTCCCCAGGTGATATACTGTTTGACAATATCTGGAGCCAGATTTGAGCCTGGTCTTGTTTTGTTTGCCAGTTGCACCGCGTACTCCAGCACCTTATCAGCAATGGGTATCTTTCTGATCAGCGATTGATAGAATTGAATTTGCTGAGCAGTGAGGATATTTCCAAGATCTGGTCGGTAATTGGATGTAGTTTCCTTGACCACCCTAATTTCGTCTTCATAACTGGGATAGGTCAATGGAATATTAAACATGAATCGATCCAATTGGGCTTCAGGTAAGGGATAAGTTCCTTCTTGCTCGATAGGATTTTGGGTTGCGAGTACAAAAAATGGTCGTGGCAGATCATGACGGATTCCGGAGACCGTAACAGATCGTTCCTGCATAGCTTCTAAAAGTGCAGCCTGAGTTTTTGGCGGTGTACGGTTGATCTCATCAGCTAAGACAATATTTGAGAACAAAGGTCCTTTGTTAAATTTGAAATGTCGGTCTTCATCCAAGATTTCCGATCCCGTGATATCCGATGGCATAAGGTCTGGCGTAAACTGAATGCGCTTAAACTCCAGATCCAATACATCGGCAATGGTACTGACCAATAGCGTTTTGGCCAATCCTGGTACTCCTACCAATAAGCTATGACCATTACTAAATAGGGAGATCAGCACAGATTTAACTACATCATGCTGTCCTACAATTACTTTCCCTATTTCAGACTTCAGATCTTTATAAGATTGGGCTAAGGCATCTACGGCTTCCACATCCGTCTTAAACATCGGCTCTGCTGTTGACATAAATTTATTTATAGTGATTCATCGTTATTCATCAAAGGAAGTGATTACTGCTTTCCCAAAATCGGCCAGAACCTTAAGGGATCAGAACCACCAACTCTTGATACTAAACGACCAAAATTAACAATTTACTATTACCAAACGGGCAAGCCTCTTCTTTTGTTTTGACCGAAGGAGCCATCCGTTTTACTCTACTGGCCAGGCCCTCTGACTATCTGGACATGGCCAATGATAATCAGATAATGGATACATCGTATTCTGATATGAATAATGCCACCATTCGGTTCGGATATGTTTAAAACCAACAGCTTCCATTAGAGATTTCAGAAGGTCCCTGTTGTATTGCACGGTTGGGCTATGTCCGGTAAAGGTATGATAGGCTTCCTGACCAAAAAAATCGTACGGCGTACCCATGTCGAGTTCATCCCCGTGTTCGTCGATTATCGTTAGATCTACCGCTCCACCCCGGTTGTGCATACTTCCCCGGTCAGGTGGAGTCACATACCGGGCATCTGGCATTTTTTGCCAGAGCTCATACTGAATTGATTGGGGACGGTAACAATCGTAGAACTTGAGCGAGAGACCCATATCTCTTAATTTTGTTTGTACTTCGACCACAGCAGCAGCCACTTCAGATCTTAGTATACAACGGGGACAAGGATACAATTGCAGCCCGACAAAATTGTTGGTCGTGGCATAGCGGATATCGAATCGAAAAGTCGAATCCAGCTGACCCAAGTCAATCCAACCACTGTCAAGCGGTGGTAAAGTTGGCTGCTCCGGCACATTCTCTGGAAAATCAATTTGTTTAATGGGTAAAGTCTTCAAATTAGTCAGATCCCGGGGTCTGGTTTCTTGCGAAAGGCATGAAGAGATAAACATCAGGGTCAAAAGCAAACAGCGCATCTTAATTTTCGATCCACTTTAAAAATTCTTCCTCTGAAAGTATCTTCACCGTACCCAAGGCCTGAGCTTTCGTTAGCTTACTGCCGGCATTCTCACCGACTACCAGAATATCCAAATTTCCACTCACAGCGCTGATATTCTTTGCACCATTTTCTTCCGCTAGTTTCTGGGCTTCCTTTCTCCCCATATGCTGCAAAGTACCCGTAAACAGGATCGTCATGCCCGCTAATGGGGCATTGGCCCTGACTTGGTGAGGCCGATCGATATCCGTCTGACGGACATTTACTCCCAGTGATTCGAGCCGTTTGATTAACTGAATTTTTTCGGGATCCCTAAAATAACCGATAATTTGTTTTGCCAACACCGGACCTATATCCTTTATAGCGGTAAGATCTTCTTCAGACATCGTTTCGAGATCATATATATCAGTGATCCGTTCCGCCAGAATCTTCGAGGCTCTTTTTCCTAAATGATGAATACTTAGACTATGGAGCAACCGGTGAAGCGGATTTTCTTTGGCTTTTTCAATCGCTTTCTTTAGGTTTTCAGCAGACCGTGTACCAAATCCTTCCAATTGGGCAATCTCTGCATAATCAAGATTATAGATATCCCCAATATTTCTGATCCATCCTTTTTCCCAAAATCGTTCGATGATTGATCGGCCCAAACCATCAATATCCATGGCATCTTTTGAAACATGAAAGATAATTCTTTGAAGATCCTGAGCTCCGCAAGTACAGATCGGGCATCGCCAGGTTGCTTCGTCTCCTTCCTTTA
>JAGQWV010000184.1 GCA_020437045.1 Saprospiraceae bacterium
TTGTTGAATAATGGGACACACTTTATCGATCTAATGCGATGGGGATTACAGGTGGAATATCCTACCTATGTTGTTTCGACCGGTGGTCGCTATCACTACCAGGATGATTGGCAGACTCCGGATACGCAAACGGTCTCTATTGATTTTGCAGAAGGAAAAACGATGACCTGGGAGAGTCGCAGTTGTAGTCGGTTACCCATTCACGGTACAGGCGCCGGCATTTCCTTTCATGGGGATGGAGGCTCTGTCGTGATTGAGTCTGGAAATGCTTATGTAGTGTATGATAATGACCGCTCTCCTAAAGTGGTTAAGAAAGTGACCGCTGATAGTTCAAAAGAACATAACCAGCAGGACACTTATGGTCCTGGTTTGTTGTACGACATTGGCCATGTCGAAAATTTCTTAGAGGCTATTAGGGAAAATGGCGTGCCTAATAGTGAGATTGTGGGAGGCCAGAAGAGTGTTTTGCTGTGCCAATTGGGAAATATCGCTTACCGGACCCGGAGTGGCCTGCACATCGATAAGACCAATGGTCACATCATGGACAATCCGAAGTTGAACGCAGTTGAAGCACATGATTTTTGGAGCAGGGAATATGAACCAGGCTGGAACCCTGTAGTGTAATAGGTGAAAAAAAAAACTTGGGATTTTATGCCGTTAGGCTAAGGAGTTTTATAGTTAAGGAATCGATTCTTACCAAGTAATAAAGAGCGGTGCATATTAAGTTTACTGAAGGACATTTAGCCGGCTTAGGAGTAGCCTGTTCTTCCTTATCTCAACGGCGAAGAACTTTGAATTGACATACAATTCGATGCTAAATTATGATGGGATGTTTAGGGCTGTCATCTATTGACAGCCACCAATTTGTATTTGCAATGTACCTCCTGTTTGTATCGAAAAATCGGGTTGGAGTTCCACCGATACTCCAGCTCTCAACGTCACCATATCCGGGGTGTTAATCATTCCTGAAACAGAAAGATCAAGAAGCACCTGATAGGATCCAGATGGTATCGTAGGGTCATTGATTTCAAGGTAGTCAGGACAAGTGTTTTTTTCAGTTGATAATTCAATCGGAAAGGAATGAAAAGGGGCAATGGAATCCAGTGTGAAAAATTTGGTTTTCAGACCTGTTCCCAGTGTCTTCCAGCGGAGGTCTGGATCACCATTTGTATTGTTTACTCCGGAAATCATAAAACGTCCAAGCCGGTGGAAAGAAATTTGACTATCAATTTTGGCTACTCTTGTGCCGAAGACAATGGAATCACTTGGTGTAGGACCATTTAAATTAATGATCAGCAGATTGTCTTCAATGATTCCGGATGTGCTATTGTAATAATTGGTTTGGGTCACTAAATTATTAACGGTGGATTCATTTTGTGGCATGAATGTACAATATGCCTGAGGAGTCAAACCGACTTTATTTAAGGTCGGAGAGGAAAACATCTGCTGATTGAAAGAAAGAATCAAATCAGCATTTCCGAGATAAATATTTCCCGAATCCGGACTAGAAATTCTTTGCAAAAAAATGTCAAAAAAATAATTGGAACCAGAAATATAGTCGTTCTCAATGGACAGTTTGAGAACCGTTTGTGCCGTTCCCCTATCGAATGATAGGAAATTAATTAAGAGAAAAAATATGAGTGAGTGTCGCATGAATATTGGGTGTCTCTGAAATTCTTAAATATCAATCTGACCAGTAACGCATTTGCTTATAAAAGATAAATTTCATTGTTTGTTTTAGATTACCATTTCAAAAATTTAGCGGTTTTGCCATTGTTTAGCAGGACGTAAATGCCCGAACTTAATTCACTGACGTCGATCGACTCTTTCTCAATAGTGCCATCTAAAACAATCTTGCCCACGCTATTTACGATAGTGTAAAAACCCCCTTTAGTGCCCTCCACAAAAAGATTGTAGCTGACCGGGTTAGGGAAAACGTCGAGCCCGTCATCATTACTAAAATAGACAGATACAATCTGACTGTAGGTAAATTTTCCGTCAACATCCAATTGTTTTAGACGATAAAAATTAATTCCTTTACTCGGAGCTGGGTCAATAAAAGAATACAGGTTTGCCGTCTGACCTTGATTTCCGGCAAGGAATCCTATTTTTTCCCACTGATTATTTCCCCTTCGTTTTTCGATTTCAAATCCATAATTTTGAAATTCATTGGCGGTCTGCCACACCAATTGAATTTTATTTTCCTGATAAATATTTGCATTAAAACTTATTAATTCAATTGGCAAGGCAACATCGACAGGATTTACAGTATTTACACTGATTTCTGAAGCAAAAAAAGGAGATGTATTCTCCATGGATAGAACCGTGGTCACCAGAGAACTACCAGTGGTTACCCATTTTAATCCCGAGGTTCCAAAGGGATTATTAATGCCGGATATTTTAAATCTTCCAAGGCAATGAGTGGAACTGCTGTTATTTATTTTGGCAACAGTAGAATTAAAGGCAGTTTGATCAGATGGTACCGGACCATTAAGTTCGATTACAATTTGATCTTTCCCATTAAGACTGGCAATGGTGTTGTCAAAATAATTGATGGCAGTGAGTAAATTGTCGGTAGAGTTTCCGGACGATGGCTCAAAAGTACAGTATCCCGGAGAAGATCCCGTCTTAGAAATATGCGGGTTTTTGAAATTTTTATCGTTAAAACTCAGATAAAAGTCAGCATCGCGTAAATAAATGTCACCGTTGGTACTCCCGGATGAACGATAGAGAAAAATATCAAAATAAAAGTCAGTGCCCTCCGTATGTTGATTTTCGATGGTTAGTGTCGCTTCCAGCTGTCCAATGGCAAAATGGTACAGGGTAAACGTGAGTACTAAGATCAGGATTGGATTTCGCATGTTGGGTTATATTATTTTAGGGCATTTGGCTTTTACGGTTTCTACTGTTCCAAATAATTCCTCTATCCAGTGCTTCGGTAGCTCCATTTAAGCTACAGTCTGTGGTTTTGTAAGTTTGATCTTGACGGTTATTCCAGGCTTCGCTTCGATCGGCTGCGTCAATAATGCCACTGCCATCTGCATCACCACCAACCATGACCAGTTTTCCATTGAGGAGATTCTGGGCATTGGTGCCATAAGTGGTAATACTACCATCCGTGAAGTCCAGTATCGTTGGGGTGGTTACCCCCACAGTAAGTGGATCTTTTGACATAAATGCCAAATGATTCCGGTGTTTTATGGCAATGTGATAATTGTCCTTTCCGATATTATATTTCAAAGGGGTCAGGCCATCAATTTGCACAATATCACCATCTCTTTGTAGCAATGCAGAGGTAGAATCAATGACCAGAGTATTATCGTTTTTATCCCTGATTTCCACCCATATCCAGTCTACGATAGCGTCATTTCCTTCTTTTGTTAATACGGAATCATCAATACTGAGTTGATCGCTGTAAGGAGAAGTGTGAGGAAGGACACCATATCGGCGCAGATCATCCCGCATAAGGTTTGCTTCACCGATATAAGGAGATGTGAAGGCTCCCTCAAGAATGACTTTGATGTCCAATTCGAAATTATTTAAATCACAGATCCCATCATTATCGTGATCCATGAAAGTGCCTGCACAAACACAATCTTTACCATACGTGTCATTTTCGGTACATGGATCACCGTCATCACAGACTTTGATTAGTCGCGCTTCCGCCCAATCACCATGATCACAGGTAATATTGTCACCACCATCATTGACTACTAATTTTAATTGTTTTTTATTGGCCACATTAAATTCCAGGTCAATCGGATCGTCATCCTGCCCCATGACCGGACTCTGGTAGACTAAAATATTATCAACCAGAACGGAAAACTGAGCACTACTCTGGCTACAAGTACTGTCATCAATTCCGATGGTGGTTTGGAACGTGTGATAGAGACTATCTAAATCAAAGACTAACTCACTGTTGGCATGGACGCCTATTCCCTTGCGATAAGTGTGCCCATTTATCGACATTGTATAGCCATCATTGGCATCGGTAGATCCATTGCTTTGGTCCCGCTCATACGGACCCCATCCATTGATGGGAGTACCTGTTGGGATGAGATCAGAGAGATAGAAAATATAGCAGGTAGAGTCAACCAATTGATCAATCCAGTCGGTCAGTACCTTTATATATGTGGTGTCAACCAAATTTTTAGCTAGAGGTGGCATGGCTCCATCACCCAGGATATGATCCCTGATCCATAATTCTGATACTGCATGTTCCTTGGGCTTTACAATTACATTTCCCGGTGGAGTATTAACACTGACACCCTGGCCAAGGATAATGTTTTGATGGTAAATCGGTGTGGAAAAGCGGGCATCAAATGCTCCATTAACTCCATTCGGACGGTGACAATGCGCACAATTTGCATCCAGGTAGGATCTTACCCTGGTTTCCAGCGTTGCAGTTGTATCTGCAACATGTGCACTCTTTAAAAATCCATTTACCTCGCCGAGTGTGTAAGGATTGGCAAAAACTCCAAGATTTAGCCAGGCGACAAGTTGATTTTCTGTTGTGGAGGAGTACGTGTAATCACCATTTAATTGCCAGGTACGAATTCCGAGCACACTTCCCGCATTAGCATTGTGGCAAGTTTGACAGTTGGTACGGCTTGGAAAATCCCAGATTTGTTGCCGGGTAGACATATCTGCTTGCAAAATTGTGTAATGTGCCGTATCCGATGTGGTTAGCAACTCAGCATCTGTACCGGCACTATTCCATTTGTATGTGACACCATATTGTGATCCATCAGATTTGATAACTATAAAGCGGGTTTCAACCCTCGCCGTTATTTGTGGATCATTATCATTGATAGGCAGTTCAAAATGTTTCATCAGCACGGTTCCCGGAGGAAATTGCCAGGTATCGTTTTCTGAAAAGGTGACCTGTTCCCAGGGACTGTCAAAGGCACCATCATTAGGAATGGATACCCATCTTTTTTTAACTGCGTTATCTGACCAAAGGGGAGAATTTACATTATATGGGATGAATCCAGAAGCTGGCGTTAAGGTTGTGAGATCTGTAAAGGCTCCGGTTTGGGAAAGCAGTGCAGGAGGATCCGGTACTTCAACGGCAGGATGTAATTTATAGATGATCCCTCCGTCTAGATCGGTACCATATAGCTTTAATACATAAATATTTCCTTCATAATCCGTACCAAAGGAAGAAATTCCATTCTTGTCACCAACGCCACCGGAAGGAATATTAGCGATAAAATCTACTTCATTGGTATTTTCATTGTAACTCCAGATATTTCTGGTTCCATGGTCACCAAAAATGTACTTTCCATCAAGGGCCCCATTGTACTTAATACCATGATATAAAAAGCCTCCGATGATTGCATTTCCTACGTCATGACTATATTCGTAGACCGGTCCCTTTGAATTTCCAATGATTGGAGCTGGTTGTGGTTTCGGACCGATCAATGTACCTTCCATAAATGGCCACTGCAGATTGTCACCTTTTTCGACTATATCAATTTCTTCCCGTTTGCCTTCTCCTACTTCGGAAATCCAAATCTTTCCCGTTGCTGGATCTATGGATCCACGGTGGGGACTACGGAAACCGAGAGCAAAAAATTCTTCCAGGATACTGCCATCAGGATTTACCCAGGGATTGTCATTGGGAATGTAATAGCCCTGCGTATAACTGTTTTCAGCTAATGAATGAGGTCGGTCTTTTGGTTGCCGTATGATGGGGTGACTTCGACTTGCATCTTTGTCAACATCAATCCTGTGCAGCCCTCCAAAAAAGAATGAATCAATTTGTTGAGTGGAATGGTAAACATCATTGCTGGAGCCTATATCTCCAAAAGCAAAATAAAAGTAGCCCTCACTGTCGAAAAACATCGCTCCACCGGTGTGCCAGCAGTGTGGATCCCATTGCTGCACCAGCACCAATTCAGAATTTGGGTCGAATTGCATCTGGCCATCCGGTTTGGTAAAACGGGATAGTCTGGTATACGCATCACTATCGCAATCACCACTGGCATTTCCGAGTGGATGGTAGCGATATATAATGTAGGCATAACCCCGGTTTGGTGAACCCGGATCACCGAAGTCAGGATGCAGTACCATATTTATCAATCCGGCATCTCCATCGGTATGTACAACGCTGCTAATATCCAGTACTGTGCTTTTTGTAGCCGTCGTCGAGTCATTCGAGATCTGCCAGATATAGCCTTGTTTTCCTGTAACATAAAAGCCGGAAGTATCAGGTATCTGGACCATAGACAATGGGTCGGCAAACAAGAGATTTGGGTATGCATTTACCACAGTCCAGTTGCCGGAAGCGGAACCGGTTCCAGGTGTTTGTTGCGGAAAAACACCATTAAAATATGGACCTACTGGTTCAGGGTGAAGTCCTGTAGGCAAAAAGGGAATCATCGCTGAGACGAGTACAAAGATACCCGTCAATATAGCAGATAATACTACGAATTGCCTATGACCTTGTCTACGGCATTTTGTGAGCATGGGTGTATCACGGTTTATGCGGGTTTCTGCTTGCAAAGTAATGAAAAACAGATAGTTAACCTAATTTGGTGCTTTCGTTTTTTAACTACGTGTTTTTAATATTAGAATACTTTTAAATACCATTAAGTCAGATATTTATTCAGGATAATGTTTACTACCTTGCTTTGCAATTAATTACTAAATAATGATTCCTATGAATTCTATCCTTACGTTTTTTTTACTTTTTGTGATTTTTTTTCAAGTATCATCTGCCCAGCAAGCCCAATTTCCCGTTATAAAAGATTTTGGTGGTATTTATGAAATTCCCAGTGCAACAATGGTGCCGGACGCCAAGCTCGATTATCATATTATTATTGACGTATTCTCTGGCCCGGAAAGCGCCGATCAAATCAATCCCGCGCTCAACAATGTTGCCCGGATGATCAATCTTCATGCTTTGGGAGGAGTACCTCCTGCGCAAATTGATGTTGTTTTGGCAATTCACGGTGATGCCACGGTTGCCGTACTTAATGATGATGCATACCGGGAGCGTTTTCAAATGGCGAATCCCAATCTTCCTTTGATTGAAGCGCTTTCCAAAGCCGGTGTTCGTCTTACGGTTTGCGGTCAATCGCTTCTTGGTCGAAAAATTGATGTAAAGGAAGTGACTGACCAGATAGAGATTGCCCTGTCTATGTTGACCACAGTCACTACTCATCAGCTGAAAGGATATGCATTTCTTCGGTTCTAAAAATTTTAAATCTACCAGGCTCAGAAGTCACAGCATAATGGGAATGATTCCAGGTTCCCAGCTGGGTCTGATTGAACCAAAAGGGTATCTGGTCTACGCGTTAGTTCACTGATATCCAATAACTTCATATCCACCATTTGATCAGACAATTTGCTTGCCTCAATCGAAATTATCCTGTACCTACTTTTGTCGTAGGTAATTACATCAATAATCGATTGATAACGCTTATCGATGGAACATATAATTCCTGTAGCATGATGATTTTGTTTTGAAGATAGGATCCCTAATTCGTACTCATTTTTTATCCCAGTGTCTTCAGACAATTTCCATAAACTATGTCCAAATATTTCTGAATAACCTTTAGAACTGATTTGCCGATAGAAAAGTCCCTTATCAACCGCAATTGAGTCATCCAGGATCGCTTTTACATCCCGTGTATTTTCTTCAATTCGGTATACTGGTAGATTTTCGAAAGTGCTGTCACCACATGCCATAACGAAAAAATAAAGGCATGGACAGAGATAGAATAAGGTAAATGATCGTCTCATCATAGACGAAAAGATATGGATATCTTCTGACTGTTTCTTTATTTACATACTGTTTAAACTTTCTCCGTTCAGTTGCATTAATATCCATGAATGAGGAATTTCACGTAATTTTATGAGCAATTAAATTAACTGGCCATGAAAGCATTGAATCTTCAGTTTTTTCTCTTCCTGCTACTTCCACTTTTTATACTGCAGATAGCTTGCAGCAGTTCCAAAGGAGTTGCAGGTGATAAACGAGCTGAAAAAGTATATACCAGCCTTTTGGACAGATTACGTGATCAACCGGAACTAACTATTTCTGGTTCAGAAACGGATCCGGTGATTCGAATCAGAGGAAATACTTCCTTAACTTCAGATAATGAGCCATTATTTGTGGTGAATGGCAATCCGGTTGGATCGGGTTTTACCAGTGTTTCTTATTCCCTGGATGTCAATAACGTCGAGTCTATTAGGGTGCTGACGCGGTCGCAAGCCGGTCTGTATGGGTCAAGAGGAGTAAACGGGGTGATAATCATCAAAACGAAATAATCATTCGCAACCGAATAAATTTTCCGCATGATTTCGTTTGGGGGGCAGCAACATCTTCGTATCAGATAGAAGGTGCCCACAATGTGTCTGGCAAAGGTCCCTCGATCTGGGATGCTTTTTGTACGATTCCAGGCAAGATCTATGGAGGTGACAGCGGTGATATAGCCTGTGATCATTATCATCTTTGGCCGCAGGATATAGCCTTGATGAAACAGATGAATCTGAAGGCCTATCGCTTCTCCCTTTCATGGCCTCGCATCCAACCACTTGGATATGGGAAGGTAAACCCGGATGGAATCCAGTTTTATAACGAACTAATCGATGCATTGCTGGCGGCTGGAATTGTGCCCTGGATAACATTGTATCATTGGGATCTTCCTTTGGCTTTGCAGTTAGAAAAAGATGGCTGGTTGCATCCGGACATCGCTAATTATTTTGCTGATTACGCAGCCGTCTGTTTTGATGCCTTTGGTGACCGGGTTAAAAATTGGATCACGATTAATGAACCCTGGGTCGTGGCTATGTTGGGTTATGGACAAGGAGTTTTTGCTCCGGGTCGAACATCCAATGCCGAACCATATATGGCTGCCCATCATTTACTCCGTGCACATGCTTATGCTGTTGATGTGTATCGAAGAAGTTTCCTTCCCCAGCAAAAAGGCAGGATTGGAATAACGAGTAATTGCGATTGGCGCGAACCCTTGACCTCTTCCCAGGCAGATCATGATGCAGCAGAACGGGCACTGGACTTCTTTCTCGGTTGGTTTGCTGATCCGATTTACCATGGAGATTACCCATCATCTATGCGTATTCGGGTGGGTGATCGCTTGCCGCACTTTCAGGATAAAGACCGGGAACTCCTGCTGGGATCCAGTGATTTTTTTGGGCTGAATCATTATACCACCATGTATGCCGCTAATGCAGATTCGGTTGCTAAACAAACCGCTGTTTATGGAAATGGTGGCCTTTCCGAAGACCAGGATGTAAGCCTGTCGCTTGACCCCAATTGGCCATTGACCAGAATGAATTGGGCCATTGTGCCCTGGGGCTGTCAAAAACTCCTTGAGTGGATCGATCGAAAATATAAACATCCTGAAATAATCATTACTGAAAATGGAGCCGCTTTTGATGACCAATTGATAGATGATCAGGTTAATGATCTTCAACGGATCGACTTTTATGCTGGCTACCTCGAAGCGGTTGTTAAGGCAATGCAGAATGGCGTGGATGTAAAAGGCTATTTTGCCTGGTCCTTACTTGATAATTTTGAATGGGCCTCCGGCTACAGTAAAAGATTTGGATTGCACTTCGTAGATTTTCAAACACAAAAACGGGTGGCTAAGGCTTCTGCTAAATGGTATGGTAAAGTCATCGATAAAAATGGTTTTTAGTGGATTTAGTATCAATAATTCTTGTAGATCAACGCATACCTTATCTTTTACATCAGTCGGTGGGGTAATGAAAGTGTCTATTTTATTCTAAATCATCACAGCATAAATGGCAATTCAGGATTGTAACCGAAAAATCACAGTCGGCATTGGACAAATGCATATTTGCGGCGGAGATGCGAATGAAAATATTGAGAACGCAATATATTTTATTAAAAACGCTGCTCAGCAGGGATCTTCGATTATTGTTTTACCGGAATGTTTGGACTTTGGATGGACAAATTCACAAGCGATAAAGGGAGCTGAAACAATTCCGGGTTTTTATAGTGATAAATTGTGTTTGGCTGCGGAGGAGAATGAAATTTTTGTGGTGGCAGGGTTGACAGAGCGATTTGAAGATAAACTTTACAATACAGCTATCCTGATTTCGAATAAGGGTGAGATTGTTGGAAAGCACCGAAAGATCAACATTCTGGAGATTGCCCAACATCTATATTCTAAAGGCAGATCTTGTGTCGTATTCGATACTGAACTTTGTCGTATCGGACTAAGCATTTGTGCAGATAATTTTCCCGAATACGGAGCCATTGCTGAAACCCTGGGCTTGATGGGGGCGCAAATTATTTTGTCTCCCTGCAGTTGGGCGGTACCACCGGATTATAAACAGGAGCAAGAACCCTATGGTGATTTATGGATCAAATCCTACAGTGAGATTGCCAAGAAATTTCAAATTCCTGTCATAGGTGTCAGTAATACCGGATTGTTGGAAGATGGAGCCTGGAAAGGATGGTGGTGTATTGGTGCATCATTGGTAGTCTCCAGCAATGGCAACGTCCAAAAACAATTTGAGTTTAGCCGCGAAGGGAACCAGTTGTACCAAATTGAAGTAGAACTACCCTGATAGCTTCAGAGTAGTCCTACCTGATTCTTTTATAATTTTACCAATTGACGTGATCCAATCTTATCTCCCCGGGTTACTTTAAGTACATAAGTTCCCGAAGGCAATGCATCTCCTATATTAATGGTGATTTTTTCATCGGCAAAGCGGCTTTGAGTCGTTTGACGCATTACTCTTTTACCATAGAGATCTAAAATTTCCACATTCCAATCACTATTGTCTAAATCGTCAGTCTCCAGACCTACCTCTACATAATCTGTAGTTGGATTGGGATATATGTCGAATTTCAGTTGATTTGGATTTACTTCAGCTAAGGCTGTGGTAATTTTCTGGGCGATAAATACATCATCCGGTATAAAAGTCATTCCTGTATTCCGGCGAATAATATCAGCTAAACGGGTGTTTTTAATCTCCTGAATCTCAGAAGGAGTCAACGTGGGGTCCCATTCATAGTAGTAGCGGTCACCGTCGCGAAGTGATAAAAATTGGTGTTGAATAATAGTCATGGCTGTAGGTCCAAATAGAGCACCTTCCAGTTTCTTTTCAGCCAACATACCTACCCAAGGATCGACCTTGCTGATGTCTTTGTAGACTGAGGCAAACTTCTGATTCAGCACCGGATCAGGTGATATCTTGGCAAATGTAGAAATTGGCTCCATACCAAAGCTTTTACGGATCGTATTGTAATCTGCTAAACCTCTTTCTCTACCTCTCTGAAGATTAAGACTTACTAAATCCATTCCTCCACTTCCGGGAGGGCCAAACAAAAAGTTTCTTAATTCGTCAATGACGTGACAATCAAAGTCTTGTTGGACAACCGTTGACATGCCTGCAAAGTAGGGTTCAATACCGCCAACTTCAGAGACTGCAGCCGGATTGAAGAATGCATCTCGTAGGGCTACGTCTCCCTGAGGCATGGTGTGCCCATCGTCGTCCATCCTTAAGAGAGTGCTGTTGATGGTGGTATGTCCATACCGGAAAGCAGCGCTGGAAAATACATTCATAATTCCTGGATCCAGACTTTGATCATATCCCTGGGATGCTTGCACCTGCATCCCTAATGTAGGCAGCCATTCTTCGTAAACGACGGATTCAATGAGCGCACCTACAATTTTACGTGCCCGTTGATAGATCATTTCATCCGTCCAATCAGGATGTTCCTGAATCAGTTCATCACAAAGACGGTTATGTTCTCTTACGAATACCGTATGGATAGAAGTAAGAAATGGATTCTCGTTGGCTCTAATATCACCAGCAACGAAATACTTTGTGACCTGCGGAAAAGGCATATCCATAGCTGGAGCATCAGGATCGATGGCATCAAATTCTTCACCCGACATTGTGTTGTAGGGGAGGAGATTGCCATCGGATGTCTTTAATTTGCCCAAGCTAAATGTCCTCAACCAGCTGGCCCGATCTTCACTGGAACCATAAACGGCTGATCCATCAATATATGAGCTAATCGCATTGACATGAATTCTTGGATTGGTCTGATCTGTACCCGTCGAATGATCATAAGCAGTTCGAAGCATCGGCATGGTCGCCGAACCTGTTCCCTGAGGATCAAAATATGCATCAAAGGCAGGAATGGAGATATTCATACTTTCGTCAGGCAAATTTTCAAATTGAGTGATATCGTGATCAATAAACTGTCCCCATCCCCAGGTATAGGCACTGAGCCCCCTTGGATCCTCTTGATCAGTGGTTTGCGCAAAAATTTCATTTGAAATAACCCTCACATTAGGACGATCTTCACCTGCCGGTGAGCTAATGCCATCGGTGTAAGCTAGCGGAGTTCTCACCAAAACCCGGCTATGTGCGGCTCCCCATGTAGGATTATTGGGATTGTTAAATGATCCATCTATGGTACGGTTAGCCAAAATACTGGCTGGCAAAGCTTTGAAAATATCATTTGGAATTACATCCAGTCCGGTATTTCTTTTTACAACATCAGCCAATCTGGTGCTTTTGATTTCTGCTTTCAGCGATGAAGACAGAGCACCATCGTTCTCATAATAGTATCGATCACCAACTCTTAAATTATTAAACTGCTCGACCATCATTCGCATAAGTGTTGGCCCAAATATCGATTTTGGCATATGATCTTCTGCGAGTACTCCTACCCATAGGTCTATCTTATTGATATCCTGATAAACATCACCCAAATTCTTGCTTAGGCGTGAATTGACAGTAATTTGATCAAACTCATCCAGATGTGGTAAACCCATCGCTTGCCTTACGGTATTATAATCAGCAAGTCCTTTATCCCGCCCCCGGGTTATATTCATAGCTGCAAGGTCCATTCCTCCGGCTCCGGGAGGTCCGAAAAGAAAATTTCGTAAGTCATCCACGATTTGACAGTCGACATTTTGCTGAAGCATAGTGGTTGCTCCGACTAAATAACTTTCGATACCAGAGACTTCCAATATAGCTCCCGGGTTGAAAAAGGCATCACGGAGCGCAATATTTCCCTCCGAGATCGGGTCGCCATTTGCATCGAGTCTTGCAAGATTTGCATTGACGGTAGAGTGACCAAAACGATAAGCGGCCGAAGCAAATTCATTGATAATATTGGGATTGGCAGAAATATCATATCCACCGTAGTTGGGAAGACTAACACCAAGTTGGGGCAACCATTCTTCATATACAATTGATTGAATGATTGCGCCTACGATTTTTCTTGCACGTTGATAGATCTTTTCATCATCCCAACCCGGATTAGCGGCAGCAATCTCATCACACAGTCGATTGTGTTCCCTGACGAAGATTGTATGCAAGGCTGTCAGTAATGGGTTTTCATTAGCCCGGACATCTCCGGCGACGAACCACTTGGTAACTTGAGGAATGGGCATGTCCATTTCCGGAGATAAGGGATCTACAGCACTTTCTAACTCTCCGTCTGCGGTGTTAAAGGGTAATAGGTTGCCAGCAGAAGTCTTTAATTTGCCTCCTTCAAATGTGCGTAACCAATTTGCTCTTTCCGGATCAGATCCATAGACTCCGGAACCATCTATAAAAGCAGTGATTTTGTTATAAAATTTTCGGGGGTTTCCTACGGCGTGACCCGTAGAGTGGTCATAATCGGCTCTACTCATTGGAATCATAGCCTGCCCAGTGTTATTCGGATCAAACCATTGATCTCCGGCGGGAATCGCTATTTGCATGGTTTCTTCCTGACCGTTTGGCGTAAAGACGATATCATGATCAATAAACTGACCCCAAGCCCAGGTGTATGCACTCAAACCCAGTGGATCATTGATCGACTCAACCTCCTTCATTACAGCATTACTAATATATCGGGCATTGGGCCTGTCTTCGCCTGCCGGTGAAGAAATCCCATCGGAATAAGCCGGGAATGTCTTGTTTCTCACTTCGGAGAAGATGGATCCCCAAAAAAAGAGGGGATGGTTCAGAGTACCATCGATAGACCGGTTTTCCTGAGCAGACACTGGATTTGTAAGACCAATGCCAAGTAGAAAAGTAATGAATACGAATTTTGGTTTGTAAAGTGTGGTCATGTTGTTTTGGATTACAATTGTTGTTCACTAATTCACAAATTAGCTAGCACGAAAATACATGGTTGCCTGTAAAAGCTCTATATTCAAGATCACAAATTAATATGTTGTTAAACATATGGAAGTGAATCTTCTTCCGCCTCTAAAACCTTCGAGTACGCCAATTTACTATTTTTCATTGCTAATCAATTACTTAAGTGATACTTCATTTCTCCCGAAGAAGAATTTTAACAAATGAGAAAAAAAGATATCAACAGTCCGTTAAAAAAGTTTTCACAAAATACTTATATATGAAAAAATTATTATATAAGATTGCATAGAATTTGAGACTTTAACTATTTCAACGATGGACACAAAAACACTTACAAAGCCAAAAACAAAAACCAAATCGACTGAAAAACAGATCTTTACGTACGAAGAGGCACTCAATGCCTCGATTGAGTACTTTAATGGAGACGAATTGGCAGCTTCTGTTTGGTTGAATAAATATGCTCTCAAAGACTCAAACGGCAATATTTATGAGCGTTCACCCGAAGATATGCACCATCGCCTGGCGAGCGAATTAGCCAGAGTAGAAAAAAAATATCGCAATCCACTTAGTGCAGGAGCAATTTTCGAATTATTGGAC
>JAGQWV010000185.1 GCA_020437045.1 Saprospiraceae bacterium
GCCATCAGTATTCACGCCTATACACCAGGATTTCATTAATCATTGTCAATTATAAAATCACATCATTAATTCATTTATAAAATTTTAAAATCACAAAAAAATGGAAAACAAGAAATTAGTAATTGTATTAACCAGAGGACTTGACGACGAAAGATCATCAGTAGCATTTAGTATGGCCAATGCCGCCATTAATAATGGAATGGAAGTCACCTTATTTTTAGTAAGCTCCGGAGCAGATTGGGCACGTAAAAAAGCAGCCGATAAAATCCGCCAAAATCCAGAGGATCCTACTCTAGGTGAAATGCTGAAAAATTTCCTGGAAAGTGGCTGCAAAATTGGTGTATGTCCTCCCTGTGCCGCGATGCGAGGTTATGATGCCGAAGACCTGATTGACGGGGTCGTAATCACTGGGCCCACTTTTATTTTCGACCCCATGAATGAAGGAGCTTCTACCCTCACCTTTTAAAAAAGAAGTATGGGTTTATTAACGGAAAGACATTGTTGGGTAGATCTATGATTTATCCACCACAGTTTCTGTTACCCCATACACTAGTGCAGCAGCAAGATTAAAGTTTCAGCATCCGGGACCAATACATTGTTCCATCAGCCCTGATAATCCTGACTAATAAAATGCCCTGGGAATGTCCATCAATGGAGATCCGGTTATTATCAAATTTCTGAAAAGGAATTTCTTTCCCATGGACATCGTAGATCTTTATACTTTTTATTCTTCCCTCTACTTCATCAATGGTAAAGGCATGTTGAAAAGGATTTGGATAAATTCTAGTTCCATCAAAGGATGATTCCTCAGTAGCTACCGTGGAAGTATGGATATTATAGTGTAAAATCGTATCACAACCATTTTCATTCGATATAATTTTGGTAAGCATGGTATCCCCCGATATTTTCATCCCATTAAATTCCGCTCCAATGGATAAGAATGTGTCAAGGGTTTCTTCCCGTCCCACTCCCCGGTATTTTATTTGGATCAATGTCGTATCCAGATGCTGATAATTGACCACGGTGGTGATGCTGTTTTTAATTTCTCTTCCACAATTCACATTCGAGGGATTGATGGAGAATGTGGCAAAAAATGATTGTCCGGGTATTAAATCAATATTCGGCACGGAAATATCGATCGAATTGCCCAGTCCTTCTCCAATGCTACGAGTATCAATGGGCAAACTGGATATTTCAGGAGCAAAGGATTCGTAGCTAGTCCCGGATAAGGCATTATAGAACCGTAGGTCCCGGACGGTATCCGGCGAATTATTTGTATAGGATAATGTATACAAAATCCGGTCTCCCTGGTGGATGAAATCATCCATTCTGCTGGTATTCTGCACACTTACATTAATTGATTCTTCACGTACTTCCGGCATCTGATATACTCTGGAGCGAAGCATTCCTACGGGAGCTGCCATTTCAGGAGTAATGATTGCCTGAAAAAATAGGGAATCTCCTGCTACTGCCGAATAATCCATAGTTAATTCTTCCTGATAATTGGTAAAAAGATCTATCTCATCCAATTTTAATTGCCAGGTAGTATCATTAATTTGTTCTATACCCGGATGGTTTAACTTTACACCTGGGAAAGTAATTATTGAAATTGCTGAACCATCGATCCATTCAGCACCATAACGCCAATATTTTAAATACAATTTGCCGGTTCGCTCTAATCCATCTGCACTCGCAGATAAGTTTATGGCAACTCCAAGTCCCTCTACAGGCTTGATCAAATAATCGATCTCACCTCCAATATAATCGGTGCGATCGTCCAGGCAAAAATCATATCCATAAATAGCTGAATTAATTTTTGGATCCTGTATTTCTGGCACGACAATAAAATCACGTGTTTTATCCCATTCTAAAACGGATGCACTTCCAAATTTGTGGTAAAATATCCAGTTCTTAAACATTTCCTTACGACTAATAGCATTGCAATTATTGTCGGAGCTGAACACATTAATTTTATATTGATGCCCCATATAGTTTATAAAATCAAGATCAAAATTGCAGAATCTGCTATACAGACCATCTTCATCCTGGCGAGCAAATGCCACAATAAAATCATTCGTACCACGCTGTTTCATTAAATAATTTCCGACAAAAGTAGATGGTCTACATTCAAAAGAA
>JAGQWV010000186.1 GCA_020437045.1 Saprospiraceae bacterium
TGACATAACCCAAACCAATGAGCGGTAAAAATAGATGGGCTAATGGGGCTAGATCTCCGGATGCTCCGACAGATCCTTGCCTGGGTACCAGAGGAATGATATCGTTCTTGAGATGCCACAAAATTCGATGGAGGGTCTCTGGTCTTACTCCTGAATTTCCCCGGGCCAGGCTGTGGATCTTGAGGAGCAGCATCAATTTTGCCGTACATTGAGAAACAGGTCGACCGAGACCAACACTATGGCTTTTTAAAATATTTGTTTGCAATTTATTGACCTGTCCTGACGAAATAATCTGATTGCACAGGGATCCAAATCCTGTATTAACACCATAGACCACGTGTTCGCTGGCTAGAATGTTTTCAATGCATCGCCGGGCGTTCGCAACTTGCGCGAGGCTTTTCGGACTGAGATAACTATAAGATGGATGCTTGCTCAAATGGATAGATCTACTGGCAGTGAGCTGGTCCATGCCTAGTTGGAAGCAATCCTTTCTAATGGAAGCAATTGTTTCTGACATCGGTCTGTTTTTTTGGCAAAACTATGTTTATCGATAATAATGTTTGATTCTTAATAGTTCTTAAATAATAAGATGAAGTTATTAATGAACTCAAAGCAATTAGAATATTTCCTCGTATTGGCTGGTGACCTTCATTTTGGAAAGGCATCAATAAAGTTGTTTATAAGTCAACCGGCGCTGAGTAAGCAAATCCGGGATCTCGAAAATGAATTGGGAGTTAGTCTTTTTGATCGTAATAACCGGAATGTAAAATTGACTCCTGCGGGTATTTTTCTAAAAGGAGAAGCAGAACTCATGGTAGAACGCATCGCCGATATTAAACGAAAGCTCCAATTAATTGCTAGTGGTGCAGCGGGTGAGCTTAACATTGGATTCGTCGGATCGGCCATGCAATCATTGATACCAGATGCACTACAGCAATTGCATTCGCGTTTTCCAGAGATCCATACCAGCCTTCATGAGCTGACAAACCAGCATCAAATGGAAGCCATTCAGCAGGATAAGCTGGATGTGGGTTTTGTTCGATCTGAGCACTTTCCAGCAACGTTGGACAGTAAAATAGTTCTGGAAGAAAATTTTGTATTGGTGGTTCCCGATGGCCACTATCTTCAGAATGGAGATTTCCCTGATCCATCAGTACTGCAAAACGAAAAATTCATCCTGTTCGGCACTTCCTATAGCCAGGATTACTATC
This sequence comes from Saprospiraceae bacterium, assembly GCA_020437045.1. Taxonomy (GTDB): domain Bacteria; phylum Bacteroidota; class Bacteroidia; order Chitinophagales; family Saprospiraceae; genus JABDMH01. The sequence continues at coordinate 1,212 of JAGQWV010000186.1, forward strand.
AACTGGTGATGAGCATCTTTCGTCAGTGGGGATTTGAACCCCAGGTTTCTCACCGCTCTGTTCATGCTGCGACCATCTTTCATCTTGTACAACATCAGTTGGGTATAGCCGTGGTTCCCGAATCTTTAACCAGAGGCTTTGACCTGAATATACGTTTTCTCAGGCTGGATCAGGTACAGCAAAAGACCAGGTTGTCTATGATTTGGAAAAGACAACGTGAGGATGCGCTTGTTAAAAACTTCATAGATCTATTTGGTGAAAATCGCTAGGAGGGCGTTGCAATACTCAGTTTGAATGCTGCAGCCGTCAATCGCTGTTTTTTGAAGAGGCGAGAGGAAGGAAGATACCGGGTGGTAACTGACTGAGGATCAACGAAGTCAAAAGCGACGAGAACGCCTAATTTTCCTTCATTTGAAATGGTATTGTTTTAGTGCCAGGACAAGATGGGTGTTTCCACACCTTCCTAGAAACTTGGCAAAATCGTTTCTTCAAATCGGGTGGTTGTCCCTCGCGGTAAAGAAGGAACCTACTATAAAAATTATTATCTTGATCGCACTGCAGTAATTAATAAATATATATCGAATGATGAATCGCTATAACAGTCTCTATTCTGTCATCCTTGTTGTGCTTTTTGCTAGTCAAATGATGGGGCAGAAATTGGCCGTTTTTACCGTATCCAGCGGGCCATACGCACGTTTGAATTCGGTGGTGTCTGCATCACTGGGGGGGATGGTATTAAATTCAGAAGAATATGATTTACAGCTCCGCGAGTTGATTGACGGACAGCAAGTGCCGGTGCCCTCTCAATTGGAAGGAGGGATCGAGACGAAGATTTGGTGGATCATGAGTGGCAGCACTTTACCCAATCAAAAAAGGATTTATGAACTGTGGAAAATGCCGAATGGGAGTGATCAATCAACTTTAAGCATTTTGGATGACGGTAAAAATCTAAATGTGCAAGTGGGTGAAAAACCGGTATTATCATACCGTTATGAAAAAGCAGATTTACCACCTGGCGTAGGGGCGGAATTCAGCAGAGGAGGATACATCCATCCACTTTGGTCGCCCTCCGGTGAGGAACTAACCAGGATTCAACCTCCGGATCACCACCATCATTATGGCATCTGGAATCCCTGGACGCACACAGAATATGAAGGACAGGAAGTAGATTTTTGGAATCTTGGCAAGAAGCAGGGACGTGTGGATCTGGCTACCAAACCGGTGTATGAAGTAGGTCCAGTCTATGCAGATATTAAGTCGGAACTTGACCATAATGTGCTATCAGATAGCAGTCGTGAGGAGTCGGAAACAGCCCTCAATGAAAAGATGGAAATCCGGGTCTGGAATGCGGATAAGGCGGAAAATGGCTGGGTTGTTGATGTTGTCTCCACGTTGTCTTGTGCCACTGAAAGTCCGCTGACGATCAAGGAATATCGGTATCAGGGATTTGGTTACCGGGCAAAAGCAGGCTGGAATGATGATAACACAACGCTCTTGACGGATGAAGGATTTAACAAAGAAAATGGAAATGCAACCCGGGCAAAATGGTGCGATGTGAGAGGACCTTCCAATGCCGGGAAATCGGGAATTCTTTTTATGACCAATCCTGCCAACTATAATTTTCCTGAACAATTGCGAATCTGGCCGACCGGAACAAATAAGGGTGTGGACAATGTATTTGTCAACTTTAATCCTGCCCAGGATCGTGATTGGGAGCTGGAACCAGGAAAGAGTTATACCCTGAAGTACCGGATGTTTGTATATGATGGTGATATCAGTCCCGAAAAAGCGAACCTAATCTGGAATGATTATGCACATCCAGTGGAAGTGAAGATAGATAGACCTAACTCCTTGAAAGGCAAGAAGATATTAGTGTATACTAAAAACGGAAAAGGATATGTCCATGACAACTTGGCTGCCAGTGTTGCGGCAATCAAGAAGTTGGGTAAAGAAAACGGATTTCTCGTCGATGCCACCGATAGTGCTTCCATCTTTACCTCACCTGGTTTGAGTGATTATGATGCCATCGTGTTTTCCAGTACCAATAATGAAACCTTCGATACCGAAAGACAAAAGATAGCTTTTCAAAATTATATCCGAAATGGTGGTGGGTTTGTAGGAATCCATTCTGCTACCGGCTCGGAGCGAAGTTGGCCCTGGTATTGGAAGTTGATCGGTGGTAAGTTTATGAGGCATCCGGCATTCCAACAGTTTGAAATTGAAATTATCGACCGTGATCATCCTTCTACTAATTTCTTGCCAGACATCTGGGTACGTGAAGACGAATGCTACTTTACAAATCAGATGAATCCGGCTAATCACGTCCTCCTGGCTGCACGTTTGCCAAAGATTGTGGATGAAAAGAAGAACGACTATCCTGGGGAGACCTGGGGTGAATTGGTTCCTATAGCCTGGTGTCATGAATTTGATGGAGGACGGCAATGGTATACAGCCCTCGGGCACGCTATCGAGCACTATCAGGATCCAACTCTGATGAGGCATATTCTGGGAGGTATTGAATGGGTTTGCACGAAGGACTAGTGCAACATTCCCGCAGTAACTGATATTAGTGTCGA
>JAGQWV010000187.1 GCA_020437045.1 Saprospiraceae bacterium
CAATATGATAGTAATAACCTCCTCTCAATTTATTGGTTGCCCGCCTGAATCTACCCCCGAAATGACTTTTGAAAGGTGTTTTGTCTTTTGAAAAGCGAGTGTCCCGGTAGATCCTCATCAGCGAATCTTTTCCTGATCTTGTCTCAATAAAGTCATGCTTATTCATTTCAACCAGCAGCTCATCAGCAGAACCAATCATGTTTTCCAAGGCTGCTTGATAACGATCCCTTTGGTCATTAAACCATTCTCGATGATTATGGAGATTTAAATCCCGTAAAAAAGTGAGTGTTGATTTTCGAATAATGGAAGACATGCGGATCGCTTTGAAAAGACATTTAAAAATATTACAAGTGTCCAAAAAAATCAGCATCTTTCCTACTTATAGGAGTTATATGAAACGGATCAGTCGAACGGTTTGGATACTGTCATTAGTGAGCTTCTTCACTGATCTAGCCAGTGAAATGCTTTATCCTGTGATGCCTATTTATCTGAAAGAAATCGGGTTTTCAATACTCTTAATTGGAATTTTGGAAGGAATAGCGGAAGCAGTGGCAGGACTCAGTAAAGGATATTTTGGCAAACTTTCAGATCAATATGCCAGACGACTTCCATTTATTAAGTCTGGGTATAGTCTTAGTGCCATCTCCAAACCGATGCTTGCCCTTTCCACCATCCCCATATGGGTATTCTTCGCCAGGACTATCGACCGGATAGGTAAGGGAATTCGCACTGGAGCCCGTGATGCCCTGTTATCGGACGAAGCAACGCCCGCATCCAAGGGCCAAATTTTTGGTTTGCACCGGGCAATGGACACACTCGGTGCGGTGATAGGCCCGATGGTTGCTATATGGTTTCTCGGTAAGTTTCCCCATCAATATACCACCCTTTTTTATCTGGCTTTTATACCTGGAGTTTTGGCAGTCGCCTCACTATTTATTTTAAAGGAGAAAAAGAGATCGGTTCAACCTCCGACTAAGAAGATAAAGTTACTCTCCTTTTTATCCTATTGGAACGAAAGTCCAGGCACCTATCGAAAGCTGGTCATAGGGCTATTGGCATTCGCCGTCATTAATAGTTCAGATGTATTCTTACTATTAAAAATGAAAGATGAGGGATTTACAGATACACATGTCATTGGCATCTACATATTTTACAATCTCGTATATGCAGTGGCTGCATTTCCTCTGGGAGTTGCCGGCGACCGAATTGGATTAAAAAAGGTACTCATCGGAGGTATATTTCTATTTGGCATCGTTTATTCCGGCATGTCTATGGCTAAAAGCCAGAGTACATTTCTCATTCTCTTTGCACTCTACGGCATCTATGCTGCTGCGACGGAAGGAATATCCAAAGCCTGGATCAGTAATGTGGTAAAACCATCGGATACTGCCACAGCCATAGGCACATATACAGGGCTCCAGAGTATTTGTGCACTGATTGCTAGTAGTTTTGCCGGATTATTATGGTATAAACTAGGTGCAACCTCTTTATTTTTATTTAGCGGCATAGGTGCATTGGGAATCATCCTGTATTTTTTTACGGTTCCTGAGATGCCCAATAAGAAATAAAAACTCAGTATCCTTCAAAGGTCGTGTCAGGATGCTATTAGAATCATTTCTTTTTCCACTTTCTACTACTGGTTGCACTCTCCTTCGGAAAATCTTTTGGAACCTCCTGGGTGACCCGGCCGGTGGCTGCCCATTCGGCACCTCGCTGAAAAGTGGTGATGAATCCCACACATTCCATCGAATAATCCATATGGCCCAAACCGGTATGAAAAATTCGCCCCTTACCGTAATTAATTGCCATAAGCAAAGGCTCATTTCTTCCGGTACCTGGAGTATCTTTGGACCCGTTCTTCTCTTTATCAGAATAGGCCGTTGCTAAAACCGTCATATTTTCAGCCGGTCCTCTGAGTCTGCTATAGAGCTCGTCACGCGTGTGTAGCCAATGTTCTGGAAGTCCCATCATGATTGGATGATTAGGAGCACGGGTAGTCATTACATATTCATGTTGAGGACCATGAAATCCACAGGTCCCATCGGTGGGGTCATATACCAATTGATTATCGTCATTGTAATAGACATAAGGTCCAGTCTCTTTGTTCCGGCCACCCCAACCACCTAGTCCAATCATTTTATTGTATTCATCCCAATCTCCCCAGGAGTTATTGGCGGCGTGTATCACCACCATTCCACCTCCATTTTTCATATAAAGTTCAAAAGCTTCTTTGGTCGCATCCGGCCATGTAGAAGCCTTCCAACCAAAATTGTTGATCAGCACATCATAGTCAAAAAAACTTGGTTTATAGTTAGGATCCGGAACTGGTTCATCAACCGCTTCCGTATTTGATTCTTCCAGCGGATACATGACGAGCAGTTCCTTAATATCATTAAGCCCAATACTTTTATCGTAATGAGGACCTTGCCAGGTATAATGTGTTCGGGCTATGTCGACCTCGAATAATCCGGTTTGCACTAAATAATCCTTCATCATCATCGAAGTCATCGGCCAAACACCGTGATTACTTTCTCCGTCAATGATCAGGGCTTTTAATTTTTCCTGACTGTAAAGAGAGGTCATAATCAGGGTAAAGACAAAAGTGAGCGGCAGAAACGAATACGATTTCATAATTAAAACTTAATTCAACAAAATAGAAAAGCAGTAATTGAATAACCGCCAAGTTAAGTATTCGCTTCGTAAGATACGTGTACTCGCACTTGAATTTAATACTGAAAGGCTCGATAGGTTTAAGAACGACACCCAGAATTAATGACTTTAACCAACTTGGCACTTTGAAACCGCCCCTGGTATTGACTATTACGGGAAAAACGGGCAGAAATCTTTCCATTTCGATCATACCAGATAACTTGCCCCATTGGCCGGTTGCACTGGTCAGCCTTTATAAATATTTCGGCACCTAACTGATAAGCAAAGAAACTCCAATCCGTATGCTGATGTTTTAAGGATGTCAACCAAGTGAGGTTAAGATCTCCGACAAATACCAATGCCGGTCGGATAAACCCCACTTTGATCTTTTTGGTAAAATACCGGTAGTTGCCGCATGTATACTGCACTTTGGCCGTCAATGAATAGTTACCTGCCTGCATGTCTCTCAGAGCCGGGTGTTCTGAACTGTTCGGCTTACACCACTCATAAGGTGCTGTTCCATCAGTGCCAACAAGTTGATGTCCAAGATATAATCTAACTGATTGGATAAATTGGGGATCTACACAATCGAGTCGGACATAAATATCATCACCTACATCAAACTGGGTCTGAGAAGGTGCCGTAAAATAAACCATCTCCGTACAGATCAATTCGTAGTTCAACGCCTCTACAGATACCTTCATCGTATAAGCCTGAATAAAAAATGCAGTCGAGAAAATCATACTCAAAATGGTGCGCATAATGGTCTTTTTCAGGGTCCAGAAAATAACTTTATTCCCACCATTGTGTTTGACAGAGGTCTAAAAGTCCTAGTTATTGGTTCATTTTATAATTTAATTAACAAGCCTGACCGTTATATTCCAGTAGACTTAAACACGCAAGTTCTTTAAACGATCACTTAATTTTCCATTTTCAAATTTTTAGACCTGGCAAAGCAGTACTGGACACCATCACCTTATAATTACAACGTTACGGTCGACCATAAATATTCATTCCCGATATATTACAATACTTTCGACCAGGGAGCATATACGAGCAGCAGATTTTGGAATCACCAGGAAAAAATGCATTGCTATAATTTACACTGGAACCACCGTGTAGTAATCGATCTGGTTACCCTCAGGAATATGTCTATCTGACTACATTCGGATTAGTGTCCGGCATGGCAGACCGGTCAGTGACTTTTGACAATTACGAATAACCATAGCGTATAAATGAAAAATATTTCCTAATATCACTTTATCCTAGGAGAAGTGCCGGAGTGGTCGAACGGGCCGCACTCGAAATGCGGTGTA
>JAGQWV010000188.1 GCA_020437045.1 Saprospiraceae bacterium
TAACGTTACCGTAATATAGACAACTTTAGTGATTTTCACAGAATTAATAAACGAATTAATGTATACTATTACTTTTCTTACCAAGTTGAAAACTTCCTTCAATCATTAGATAACTCTGTATTTCTTGCTCCTGTTGTTCATAGGCGGCAGCCATCTTTTTGACAATTGCTTCTTCTTGTGGAGCCAGGTTATTCGCTTCCGATATATCTGAGGTAAGATCGTACAACTGCCATTCTCCCTCTTCTTCTTCACGAATTATTTTATAATCCCCCCAGAGTAAGGCCGCATAATTAAGGTATTTAAAGTAGAGTGTGGCATGTGGTGAATTTTTAGTCTCACCAAAAAGGACGGGAAGCGGATTCATTCCATCAATAAACCGGTCCTGGGGCAAAGACACCCCGGCAATTTCCGCACATGCGGTCATTAAATCCAATGACCATAAACGGGCATCAATCACCGATCCTGCCTCAATCTTCTTCGGCCATCGCGCAAGCGCTGGCACCCGAATACCGCCTTCCCACAAAGTAACCCCCGCCCCTTTAAGCGGCGCATTTGACTGAATCCCACTATCCAGAAAAGGGTAGAAAGCACCGTTATCCGAATAAATAAATACGAATGTGTTGTCGTCGATATTCAGTTCCTCTAATTTATCCATAACCCGGCCAATGGCCATATCAATGGCAGTAACTACAGCGTTAAACCTCTTTTTGGGGTCTTTCTCATCAGGAGTCAGTCCATAGATATCAAAGGCATAATCCGGTGCTTTCCAGATATTTTCCGCCCCCGGATCAATATTCCGGTCACCGGGATGATGCGGTGCGTCAAAGGGTAGATAGACGAACCAGGGTTTCTGTTTCGCGTGTTCTTTTTCGATAAAATCTATGGCCGCATTAGCAAATAAATCCGTACTGTACTGACCATCCCTGTTGATCACTTTGGTATCCAGATGCAAATCGTGTTTACCGGCGTAAACATGGGTAAAATGATCGGCATTTCCAGAGGCAATACCTAAAAAGGTATCAAATCCTCTTTCGGTTGGTCGGGATCCGGGAGCAAAACCTATATTCCATTTTCCAAAGGCCCCGGTAGCATACGGTTGTGTTGCCCCTTTTAATACTTCCGGGATTAAAATTTCGCTTTGCCTAAGACCAATTCCGTAATTGCCGGGCAACCCGACCAACTGTTCCACCAGCATATGTCGCTCGGGAATTCTTCCGGTCAGGAGGCTGGCTCTGGATACGGTGCAGGTCGCTCCTGCCGTATAAAAACTCATGAGCCGGGCACCTTCTTTGGCTATCTTTTCCAAATTAGGAGTAATAACCGGTGAAGCTGGATTATAAATAGATAAATCTCCATAACCCACATTATCCACTGTGATTATCAAAATGTTTGGAGGTTGGCTGGGTTGGGATTGACCTTGTTTAAAACAAGCCAAAAATAGTACCAGGAGTGCTGCAAATTGTTGGTCCATATATTAATTGATAAAATGAGATATCGTTAAGAAAACTTAATACTGTCAGTGCAAATAACCACTTCGTTAAAGCGTCATTACATCCCTTATATTTGCAATAACCACTTCAAACCTGGATAAATCATGACTGGAATTCACCCCTTTGTAGAGTCTATCCATCCGGAGAATTTGGTCCATTTTGAAACTGTTGAAAACAATCAATACTTATAAAATATCACGAAGATGCCGCTTTTAAAAATCTCAGCGCTCCATACTTGTCATCATTTTAGCAAGACCTTTATTGCTCCCTCAGTTATCGATATCAATCCGGTAAAAATCTGAGCAGCAATTTAAATAAATGCATGGATAATTTGTTTATTTGCACATAAAATAACTTAAGGCTAATTGCAGTTTTCAAATTATCCATTCAGCAACTTCATGATAAGGATGATATTGCGCAGGAAATATTCGTAGTAAACCCTTTTGATAGAAAAGCCCCATAAAACCTCAAGTATACAAACATGCCAAAAAGAACGAACCAATTGCTAAATTCCAGTCCCGTCGGAATTAAGGAAATAGCAAAGAGAGCCAATGTTTCCATTGCAACCGTAGACCGTGTGCTTCATAATCGCGGAGGAGTAGCTAAAGCCACCAAAATAAAAATTCAAGAGATCCTGGACGAGATCGATTACCATCCTAATATATTAGCCAGTCGTTTAAAATCAAATAAGAAATACATCCTGGGTATTTTAATTCCGGAGGTCTCATCCGATACCACCTTTTGGGAAGCTCCTTACAATGGTATTATTCAGGCTCTAAGAGAAATCGATAACTATGGCATCAATGGCAAACCTTATTTATTTAATCTATCTGATAAAAGTTCTTTTGTCAAGCGGTCGCAGGAGCTATTGGCTGATAACGTTGATGCCGTATTAATGGCTCCTTCTTTCGTACCCGAAGCATCCAGATTTGCCATGGAACTGGAGGACAGACAAATACCCTACTTATTGATTGACTCCATTTTACCTAAAAGAGAATATATCAGTTATATTGGCCCAAATCTCCGGGGAAGTGGCGCTGTTGCCGCCCAACTGACCCACTTATTATTGAAAAAGGCTAAAGATCAGGTACTCGTTATTAATATATCCAGCCTAAAAAAACCGAACGTAAACCTGAAAGAGATTGAAGCAGGATTTCACGAATACTTCGAAAGTAATTATCCCAACGTCCATGTTCACTCATTATCTCTGAAGGATGGAAATTTAAAAACCTTAAATCAGAAACTGCAAAATTATCTGGCAGAAAATCCTGCCATCAGATCGATCTTTGTGACAAACTCGAGAGTGCATTATGTTGCCCGGCTCCTTGAAGAACAGGGCAAAAAACACCTTTCCTTAATTGGATTTGATTATTTAGAGGAAAACCTTCAGTATCTAAAGGGAGGGGCTATTGATTTTCTAATCTGTCATAAACCTGAACAGCAAGGATATATGGGCATCATGTCTTTGCATCAGCACTTGGTATTAAGTCAAGAAGTACCTAATGTGCAATTCATGCCCATCGATATCGTCACCAAAGAAAACTGCGATTTCTATCCAAACTAAGGCCGTACGGAGTAAATTCAGATATTTTTTTCCGTTAAATTCACCACCTGTATAAGCTTCCTGAAAAGTCAAATCCAAGCACCTGGTTAACCTTTGATTCGGCCATAAAACAGGAAGAAACAGCTCCCCAATAGCCAGCCCTACTCAGCATTTACGCAATCGATTGTATGATATTGGCGGCATGTTGAACTTCACATTTCCCCATTTTAATCATTTAAAAAAAAGGTGAATAAATTTTTTGCATTCTCGTTTTTAGCTATATTACGGTAACGTTACCGAAAGATTGCTTGATTTGTATGGAATGATGCATAACGATAGATCATTTCTCAAACAGGACAATACGATCGCAACCGCTCAAATTATTGCGATAGGTAACAAAAATTAAGTACAGGAATTTTCTTATTCGCTTCGACGACCGTCGGTAGCCTGGTGAAATATTGCTCTTAAATTATTTTAAAAGAACTAGTATGAAAAGGAAACGAACAAAACAATTTTTTAACCAAAACCATCGGGATGGTACCATCGTGCTACTGACACTGCTGCTCAGTATCATTTCGCTTAATAGTGTATTTTCTTCGGAATTAATGGCGGAGAAAACACACCTGAATGACTACTTTTTTGTCGATATTTCCGGAGTAGTGACCGATGAAAATGGCGAACCGCTCATCGGCGTAAATATCCTGGTGAAGGGCACTTCCAATGGAACTACCAGCGACTATGAAGGAAAATTTATGCTGGAAGGAGTGGCTCCGGATGCCATTCTGGAATTTTCTTATATCGGATTTCAAAAAATAGAAATTCCCGTAGATAACCGGAGCAATATCGATGTGCGTTTACAATCGGATGCGATCACCATGGATGAATTGGTCGTTGTTGGATATGGTACCGTGAAAAAAAGTGATTTAACCGGCTCCGTACAACGAATTGATGCTGACAAATTTAAAGATCAGTCCATGACCCAAATTACCGATATGCTAACGGGCTCAGTGGCCGGTTTTAATGCCAATCAAAGCACATCCGCAGCCGGTGGAAGCTCTCTGGAAGTGCGTGGACCAACTTCACTTACCGCCAACACCGAACCGCTTATTGTTTTGGATGGCGTTATTTATAATGGAGACTTGAGAGATATCAATCCAAATGATGTGGAAACCATTGACGTATTAAAAGATGCCAGTTCGGCCGCCGTCTATGGATCCAGAGCAGCTTCGGGAGTTATTATAATTACCACCACCAAGGGAAGAACCGGTAAGCCAACTATTAATTTTTCGACAAAATTAGGTTTATCAAAAGTTACCAGTGATGATTATGCCGTTCGGGGACCAGAGGAATACATTGATTTTCGTAAAGCATATTACCGCGGAAATGTAACTAGTTTTCCAGATGAGTATTGGGATGATCCTACCAATCTACGCGAAGGTGTTAGCCTGGAAGCCTGGAGGGCTTTAAATCCAAATCCACTACCGGATGACACTCGTGAATATTTATCAAGACTAAATTTTTTCCCTACGGAAATCGAAACCTATTTGGCCGGAGAAACCATTGATTGGTTTGAAAAAACGATGCGAACCGGTCTGCGTCAAGAATACGATCTGAGCATCAACGGCGGAACGGACAATAGTTCTTATTATTGGTCTATTGGTTATGTTAATAATGAAGGCATTATCCGTGGAGATGAATATGGAGTCATTAGATCCAGGTTGAATGTCGACTTTAAAGTGACGGACTGGTTAAATGTTGGAGCCAATACTCAATTTTCCGTGAGGGATGAGAGTGCCGTAACAGCCAACCTCAATGGAATGCAGACCACCAGCCCTTTTGCCCGGTTTCGAGAAGATGATGGCTCACTAAAATGGTATCCTGGTGATTATGTAGGAGGTCAAAATCCTCTGATCAATACCCTGGGTCAGGATCGTGATCGAAAATTGAATAATTTATTCAGTTCTATTTACGGAAAAGTGACCTTGCCTTTCGGCATTACTTATAAATTATCATATCAGCCTCGAATTGAAAGTTTACGTGATTACAATTATTGGTCTCCGGCAACCATCATCGGTGGCCAGGATGTATCCGGAGGAAGAGCAAACCGGACTGATTTTAGTCGCTATGAATATATGGTCGATAATTTAATTAAATGGAATCGTTCATTTGGAGATCACGATTTTGATGTGACGCTCCTTTATAATATCGAAAAAAACCGATCCTGGCAAACCTATGCGGTCAATAATACATTCCAACCCAGTCCAATATTAGGATATTCAGGATTGCAATTTGGAATTAACCCAGCGATAGTGACCACCGATAATATTGTTACCGGTGATGCAAAAATGGCGCGGTTAAATTATACGTACAAAGGCAAATATTTATTTACCGCTTCGGTACGCAGAGATGGATTTTCTGCTTTTGGCCAACTCAATCCCCGGGCCACCTTCCCGGCCGGAGCTTTTGCCTGGAAAATTTCCGACGAAGATTTTTTCGATATACCGGCTATTGATCAGGCGAAGTTGCGACTGTCTTACGGTGTAAATGGTAACCGGGATATCGGTGCCTATGCTGCCTTAGCACAATTGTCACCGGACCAATATTACGATGGCACCAATGTACTAATTGGGGTATCAACCTCTACCCTCGCCAATCCGGCATTGGTGTGGGAAGAAACCAAAGCATTCAATATCGGATTAGACCTGGGTATTCTGGAAAACCGAATTAATGTATCCATTGATTATTACGATATGAAGACGAATAGTCTATTGGTACAAAGAACACTTCCTCGAATTACTGGATTTAGCAGCGTAACCACCAACATTGGTGAGCTGGGAAACAAAGGTTTTGAATTTACCATTAACTCGGTCAATTTAAATAGTCAGAATTTTAGCTGGCGATCTGCTTTTAATATGTCTCTAAACAGAAATAAAATATTATCGCTGTTTGGAGAGACCGGCACCTATACACTGGAGGGTAGTCAGTACGATGGCGAGTTACCCGACTTTGAGAATGAATGGTTTCCGGGCTATGCCATTGATGCCATTTGGAATTATGACATCACTGGAATTTGGCAGGTAGAAGAAAAGGATCAGGCAGAAGTTTATGGTCTTGAACCGGGAGATTTAAAAGCGGCCGACTTAAATAATAGCGGCACTTATGAAGCGCTGGACGATAAGAAATTCATTGGTTATACCCAACCCAGGGTGCGATTGGGATTCCGAAATGAATTTAATTTTCTCCAGAATTTTAGTGCCGCCATTTTTATTCGTGCAGATCTTGGTCACAAGGGTGCTTTTAGTCCGGCTATACACCGGCATTCTACTTATGACCGGAGAAATACGGCACCCGTACCGTATTGGACCGCCGAAAACAGATCAAATGACTGGCCTCGTTTAGGTCAAAATGATGCACCTTATGGAGGTGGAATTATGGTATTTAAATCAAGGCAATTTGTGAGAATTCAGGATGTGACCTTAAACTATACCTTCCCTTCAAGATTAACCCAAATTGCAAAATTTCAAAGTCTGAGAGTCTTTGGATCCATTCGTAATCTGGCCACCTTCACCAAATGGCCCGGCTGGGATCCGGAATCCGGACTCACCCCCATGCCAAAGACATATACCGTCGGATTAAATATGACTTTGTAATCTTTCTCAAATTAAAATGAAAATGATAATGAATCGATCAATAAAAATATATCTGGTGGTATTCTTCGGCATGTCGATGTATATGTCATGTACTCCAGATGATTTTCTTGAGCCAAAACCTTTGTCGTTTTATGCTCCGGAAAATATATACGTAAATAAAGAAGGCTTTGAAGCGCTTCTGATTACCATGCGTAAATCGTTGACCAAAGAACATACGGGAAACCGGGATCTGATGCACCACCAATGGAATGTGACTGATGCCGCCGTACCCAACGTGCAATTGGATTTAACGCAATTGACACCCAGCGTAGACCGGTATTCCAATTATATCGGTCAGATCAATGACATGTTTGGATTTGTTAAAAATGCCAACGTCGCCATTTCAAGAATTGACAATCTGGATGGTGAAGATCCTGCGGTTAAAAATCAAATTTTAGCAGAAGCACTGTGGCATAGAGCTTATTGGTACTACCGCCTGACTCATAATTATGGGGATGTACCTTTCGTCGGAGAGGAGGTATTAGGACCAAAACTGGATTTTAATACCCACAGTCATTGGGCTATCCTTGACAAAATTCAAAAAGACCTGGAATTCTCCGTTCAGTATCTTCCCGAAACGGCCGTTCCGGGTGCAGTGACCAGAGGAGCGGGATATCATTTGCTCGCCAAGGTATATTTAGCCAACCTTGAATTTGATAAAGCGATAACGGCCGCCTCAGAGGTAATTAATGGTCCTTATGCCTTGATGACCGAACGATTTGGTGTAGATGCCTCCAATCCGGATAAGAATGTGATCTGGGATCTGCATCGACCGGACAATCGCAACCTTTCGACGAATAAAGAAAATATTCTTTCGATCGTAGACCGCTTTGAAGCACCTGATGATGCTAAAAGTCCGGGATTGTGGACGATGCGAACCTATCATCCGGCCTGGTGGCATTCACGACATCGTGATAGTGAAGGAAACCGGGGGATGATTGATGCCGGCCCAACCTATGATAGTCTCGGTAGAGGAAATCCCGATGCCGCGATTACCGAATGGTATCAGTATGATATTTGGGAAGAAGGAAATTACGACTGGAAATCGACTCCGGATTTGCGAAGAGCCGACGAGAATTGGAAAGATATCGAAGAAATGACCTACAATAATGTTGAATCGGTTGATTATGGTAAACCATGGAGATTGGAATATATGACGGGAGATCCCTATCAAGCCTTGAGTTCGATGTATGCCATGCCAATCTATAAAACGATGGTCTTTCAGCATGATCCGGCAGCTCGACCTTTCGGGGGAAATGGTGACTGGTATGTCTTCC